>NZ_JALGBR010000014.1:0-119011 GCF_022808535.1 Acinetobacter sp. NIPH1876 | reverse complement strand
ATCATCAAGCTAGGTCGGCTATATTACTCTCAATTTCTTAAAAGTCAACAGGTAATTTAGATATTTAGCAAACTTATCAATCAACTCAAGAATCTAACCTTTCTAGCCAAATCCTTGTTTCTCAACAAGTTTTTATCTGCATCACCGCCGATGGATGTGCATTCTACAGCATTTCACATCCAACACAACCCCATTTTCATTCTTTTTTATTCGAGTGAACATTTTTAAACCAAAATCACAATTTTTCTTATATTTTTCGATCGAATTTGTTTTAATAATAGGAGAACAACTAAACTATATGCTCATCTTTATGTTGCGCGTTCTATGACGCAATCATTTTAATGGCTGTATTATTTCGCTCTAACAGCGATTAAGGACTTATATGCATTACTCAAATTTTATCTTGCTTGGGTTGTTAACTGCTGGAGCATGTTCATCAGTAGTCGCACAAGACACTCCCAGCGATTCAGCCAATCAAGCTAATGCTGTAACAAGCCAAGTCACTGCTGAGCAAAAAACCTCTACGATTCAAGCCATCAAAGATTTAAAACATCTGACCAAAGATGACTTAAAAGTAAATGCGAATGCAGCACAACCTGATTCTGTTAAAGACCCTCTACAACCATTGAATCGCCAAGTCTATGCATTCAATGACATGTTAGACCGTAACTTATTAAAGCCTATTGCAATTCAATATGTTGCTAAAGTGCCAGAACCTGTGCGTAGTCCTTATCGCCAATTTCGCAAAAACTTAGGTGAACCTTGGAATGCAGTTAACCAGTTAATGCAAGGTCGCCCAACGCGCGCCGCAAAAACTTTAGGCCGTTTTACAGTGAATACTTTAACGACTTTGGGTTTTGCTGATCCAGCACGTCGTTTGGGTTTAAGCACTGAAGAGGAAAGTTTTGGTGTGACTCTAGGCTATTATGGTGTTCCCTCTGGTCCTTATGTGATGTTGCCTTTCTTTGGCCCAAGTACCTTCCGTGATGGTTTTGGTTTAGCCGCCGATAGCTATGGTCGTCCACAAAAATACTTACTAGATGATCATGAAGGTATTTATTGGTCAACCAATGTATTACAGGCAGTTGATGCACGTTCTCAAATTCTTGATATTGAAGAAAGTCTAAAGGGTGACAAGTACGCAATGATTCGAGATTTCTATTTACAACGTAAAGCTTTCCAGATTGCAGAAAAGCGTGGCGACTCAAATGATGTTTCTTTCATTAGCGATGAAGATGACATTGATGACAGCTCTTCCCATGAAAAATGATTAATTTAAAATAATGTTTTACAAACTTATGTATTGCCAGAGAATTTAAACTCTGGCAATACTATATCCAAGGTCATCTTTCATCTATGATGAATTTTAAATGATCATACAAAGGATTGGCTATTCATCTATGTATTTCATACAACCCACGCGTTCCGTACCTTGTTTAGATCAAGCTTTAACTGAGTTACCGAGTTTGCAGATCATTCAAATTGATGACTTGGATTTGTATGATCAAACCATCATTGCAATTGCCGATGTACAAGACTTTTTAAAATATCAGTGGAAACTCCCAACAATTGTACTTGCATTTGAACATGAAGGCACAGCGTTAGCACAAGCATGGGAACAAGGTGCATTAGCAGGTTGGATTTGGGATAGTTTGCCAAAAAATCCGATTCATTCTTTGTTTAAAATAGATGCTCAATACAAACGTAATCAAGATAGTCGAGATTTACCCTCTGCTGCCGAATTACAAAAGCGTCTTTTACCGAACCCAATCGAATTACCAAACTATCAGTTTGAATCCCTTTTTCAACCGTCTGCTTATTTATCTGGGGATTGGTATGATTATTGGCGTTTAAATGATGAAGAAGTATTGTTCTATCTGGCTGATGTTTCAGGACATGGCGTCACCAGCAGCTTATTAACCTCGTGGATGGCAGCCTTTCATGGCCGTTCAAAAACACCAAGCCAATTGATTCAAAAGCTGAATGCGATGTTGGTACAAGAGAATATTGAAAAACACATTACCATGGTGGCTGGGATCTTAAATTTAGTCACCCATGAAGTGCGTTGGTCAAGTGCAGGACATTACCCTCCCCCCATTATTTTTGAACCGAATCAACCGCCTCAGATTCTAACGACCAGCAGCTTTCCACTTGGCCTGACTGAAGAGCTTGAAGTCGAAGAACACCACTGTAAATTAAGTCGTCATGCGCGGTTCATTTTATGCTCTGATGGTGCCTTGGAACCATTTGATGGTGGTCTGAACGATCAGTTTAATCAATTGGTCGAACATCTTCAAAATGACTCATTCAAAGCCCCTGAACATGTAGCAGATGACATTGCAATTTTGAGCATATGTCGAATGAATTAATATTAAAATCAATATCTTAATTAAATCACACCCTCCAACCACTTGTGTCTCCAATATCACTATGGGATAATTTCATATCCTTTCTCTGAAAATGGCATTTATATGTCAACAGGTCATGTTGAATATGCAAGTTTGAACGGAACGCATATTTTCAAGCTTATTGGCGAAGTGCGTGCTCACTCTTGTATAAGTCTAGACAAACTACTCAATCGAATTGAACAACAGCAAAATGTTGTTGGTGCAATCGTTGACTTAACCGAAACCACGTTTATTGACAGTACTGTTTTAGGTATATTGGCAAAACTAGGTTTAAAGCTTAAGCAAGTTCATCACATACAAGCCGTTATGCTCTCGACAAATCCAGATATTACGACCTTAGCCAATAGCATGGGGCTTGGGCAAGTATTTGTGATTTTAAACTACTGTGGCGATCCAAGTGTATGTACATTGGAGCTTACAGAAGAGCAAGTGACGCACAGCGCAATGCTCAACACTGTGCTCGATGCACACAAAACACTGATGCACTTGAACGAAAACAACCAAAATATGTTTGAACCATTGGTTAAGCAATTGCAAAAAGAGCAAGATTGCTTAAATCTCGACGTACAAAAACAAAACGCTTGATCGTTAAACTCAGTATCGTGATCTCCCTATGACCTTACTTTCTGTTGCACAGATGAATTCTCAAAATGACATTGAAGCAAACTTCGATGTCATCGAATCATTACTTCAACAAAGTAAGGCTCAAGGTGCTGAGCTGATTGTTTTCCCCGAGAATTTTGTTTGCTTTGCTGCGGGTAAGCAACGCGAAACCGCAGCACAATTCGAAGCAATTCAAGCACGCCTAGAACAGTTATCGCATCGTTATCAAATCTGGATTGTTGCAGGTACACTCCCATGCCCTTTCCGTCCAGATGGTTCGGTGATTCAAGATGGTCGCGTTCGCACGGTCAGCTTATGTATTAGTCCTGAAGGGACTGAAGCACGTTATGACAAAATCCACCTGTTTGATGTACAAGTCGGCGATGCTGTAGGTGGTTATCAGGAATCTAAATTCTTTGAACCTGGCGATCAAGTTGTGGTTGCCAAAACGCCTTTTGGCAATATCGGACTTATGGTCTGCTATGACTTACGCTTTCCTGAACTTGCTTTAACTTTACGTCAGCAAGGTGCCAATATCTTAACGGCCCCAGCTGCATTTACCTATACGACAGGCCAGCTCCACTGGCAATTATTGCTACAAGCACGGGCCATGGATAGTCAGTGTTATGTTTTAGGTGCTGCACAACAAGGTTGGCATGGTGAACAACGTCAAACTTGGGGACATGCCGGTATTACAGATAGCCGCGGCCAATTGCTGCAAAGCATTGAAACTGAAGGACACGGCCTAATCGCTAGTGAATTTGATCTTAAGACACAAAACACACTTCGCCTTGCAATGCCGTTAATGCAGCATCGTAAGATTATTGCCTATTAACTCCCTCTTCATCTTTACACCACTTTCAACACACTGCTGTACAAAATACAAGCACACAAGATCAATCTGACTGCAATGATCAACTTTTATAAATGCCTGATCTATAGAATCATGATTTAATACAAATTATTAATCATAGTAGAACAAAGTCAGCCAATTTTGGGCTAGCTATGATGTAACATCATCCGTTAATTCTTATTAAGCTTTATTCATGTTTAGATTGATTGTTATTTTCTTTTTTTTGGGGACCGCTGTACAACTTCACGCGACATCTGTGGATGTAGATGGTGATGAATCAACTCAATCATCTCGTGTTTTGTCTACGCCACAAAACTTATCGCTGAATGCTTTTGGGCAATGGATCATTGGCTGGGGAACAGGTGCTGAAGGTGCAAGGCAGAGATTAGACAATATTCAACGTGAAGACGTTATGGTCATTAAACAAAAAGGCACAACCTTAGAAATGATCAAAGCATGGCAGCAACATTTTGAACTTGAAGCTCAGAATAATCTCAATAACCCCACCGCACGCTACCGAGCAAGATTGATGAAAAAAATTGCTGAGCTTTGGTAATTGGCAATTTAAGTAAGCGATAGAAAGCATAAGTTTTTACAGCTTGTGCTTTTTTCATTTGAATTGATACTGAAACTACTTAGGTAATCGATTAGACCAAGATATACTGCATCTATTCAATTATTATTTGAGGGCTGCATGGGCGAAGAGCATCCGCAACTGTTATTAGACAATCAGTTATGTTTTCTGATTTATTCGACCAATCTCGCATTGAATCAGGTTTATCGCCAATTACTCGCACCACTTGGCTTAACCTATCCACAATATCTGGTGATGTTGGTGCTATGGGAAAAAGATCAGCTCTCTGTCTCAGAGATTGGTGAACGACTATTTTTAGAATCATCTACACTTACGCCATTACTAAAAAAACTTGAAGCAGCTGACTTAATTACTCGTCAACGCTCAAGTAAAGATGAACGACAAGTGATTATTACCCTGACCCCACAAGGGCAAGCTTTACAATTACAAGCGATTGATATTCCAAATCAACTGGCTCAAGCCGCATCCTGTTCACCAACAGCATTATTGGCACTAAAAGATCAGCTTTCAGAACTTCGCACACATCTAAACAAATAAGTTTAAAATTTACACAACAGCAACTTGTTTTTTAATTTATATCGTGTACGATTTAATTGTATTCAATATTATTTAGGAATAATAATCATGTCTTTAGAAAAAGTGGTTTATCGTGCGAAAGCAAAAGCAACAGGTGGTCGTGATGGTCGTGCAACGTCCTCTGACGGTGTTTTAGATGTGCAATTAGGGGTGCCAAAAGAAATGGGCGGTGCAGGTGGCGCAGTCACTAATCCAGAACAATTGTTTGCTGCTGGCTATTCTGCATGTTTCTTAGGTGCAATGAAGTTTGTAGCGAATCGCGATAAATTTAAAATTAGCAAAGATGCCTATGTTGAAGGTGAAGTCGGCATTGGTCCGATTCCAAATGGTTTTGGTATTGAAGTGACCTTGAATGTGTATTTAATTGGAATGGAACAAGCAGAAGCAGAGCAATTGGTTGCGGCTGCACATATCGTTTGCCCTTATTCAAATGCAACACGTAACAATATCGACGTTACTTTCAATATCGTGACGACTGCATAATCCGAATACTCAAACAAAAACAGCATGGTTAGACCATGCTGTTTTTTATTCGTGAATCGATTTATTCTTCCGCAGCTTCATTGGTGACACGAAGTACTTCTTCTAATGTGGTTTTTCCAGCCAATACTTTAAGTAAACCATCATCACGAATCGATGCAGCATGACGACGTGCATAATTTTCCAATTCATACTCAGCGGCATTGCCATGAATCAAACGGCGCATCGATTCATCGACTGGTACAATTTCATAAATTGCGGTTCGCCCACTAAACCCAACGTGTGAACATTTTTCACAACCATGTGGTTCCGGCAATTCCATATGTTCATCAACTTTGAGATGCTGAAATACTTGTCGCTCGAAATCATCAGCCTTACGCCAAGTCACACAATGCGGACATAAAGTACGAACCAGACGCTGCGCAATCACCCCAATCAGTGAACTAGCAAGTAAGAATGGTTCAATTCCCATATCTTTAAGACGCGTTACTGCACCAATTGCCGTATTAGTATGCAGTGTGGATAACACCAAGTGACCCGTTAAAGAGGCTTGTACTGCAATTTCCGCAGTTTCCAAATCACGAATCTCTCCGACCATCACCACATCTGGATCTTGACGCAACATCGCTTTTAACGCACGCGCAAAGGTCATATCCACTTTGGTATTGACCTGTGTTTGGCCAATACCTTCCAATTGATATTCAATCGGATCTTCGGCAGTCAAAATATTACGCGTATGGTCATTCAAATCTGACAATGCTGCATACAAGGTGGTGGTTTTACCTGAACCCGTTGGACCTGTCACCAAGATAATGCCATGTGGTCGATGAACCAGTTGCGTTAAACGATCATAGTCATTTTGCATCAAGCCCAAATGCGTCATGTTCAAGCGTCCGGCTTGCTTGTCCAGCAAACGCATGACCACACGTTCGCCATGCGAAGACGGTAAAGTTGAGACACGCACATCTACTTCACGCCCTGCGAGACGTAATGAAATACGACCATCTTGTGGTACACGCTTTTCCGCAATATCCAGTTTCGCCATGACTTTAATACGTGATACCAACAACGGCGCTAATTCACGGCGTGGCTGAACAATTTCACGTAGTTGACCATCGACACGTAATCGTACAGAAAGCTTTTTCTCAAAAGCTTCGATATGAATATCAGAGGCACTGACACGAATCGCTTCGGACAATAAAGCATTGATTAGACGCACGATCGGTGCATCATCTTCCTGATCCATCAAGTCTTCAGCTTCAGGTACTTGATCCGCCAAACTCAATAAATCTGGATGGTCTTCTAGGCCTGCCGCAACTTGTTGCGACTCGCCAGTATCCCCTGCATAGCTAGAACTCAGTAAGGCATGAAACTCTTGATCGGTACACAATTGATCGTGAGCTGTTTTCCCCAAAATTCGACGAGCTTCCTGCAAAGCAATACGCGCGGTGTCCTTGCGTCGTACAATAAAAACTTGATCGCCTTCATAACGTAACAAAACGCCATGTCGTTTAGCGAAACTATAAGGAATTTGTATTTGTTTAAGTATTTGCATCACACAAATAATGATAAAAGAAAGCAGTGAGTGTACTCTAAGCAGATTACAGCGTGAAGTCTGTTTAGCATACTCACACAGGAATTTTGCATCTTGTCTCAAAATAATCAATATCAAGCTCCCCATTCTGACGCTCTGAAATGGTGGGGCGAACAACAATTCGAAATTCAACAGGCCAAAGCGTGGCAATTCGGTTCATTGCTCTTTCGTCTCACCCGCGGCATCAAAGAATGGCGTTTGGAATATCATCGCCCTCAATTTCAGTATGACTATGAGCAGCAGTGGCGAATATTGAATGATATTGAATTTGCCATGCCGCCTCCGGCAAAAATCGAACGCTATATGTTCCACAAGACCAATGGCAGCTTTCATTTGATGCCTCGGTTGGCGGATCGCTCAGTGGTGATTCGACCTGTTGACCCGATTTATATTCCTGCGGGTCAGCGTGGCACCCTGTATATCAGTACCCCCTTGTGGATTGCGGGTTTGGTTGACGGTCTTTCTGAACCTCTATTTGATATTCCCGTGATTCAACCGAAAGATACTTGGTTTGGTAAAGACCCACAAAATGGTGAGATTTGCTACGCGACCTCTGTAGATGGTCGTATTGATTTGAATCTCCTCAAACCGCGTGCTTTCCGTGCGGTGACCCCGATTGAATTCCACAACACCAGTCACCATCAACTGCGTTTTGATCGCATGAATGTACCCGTCCCTGCACTGCCATTATTTTATAGCGAAAGTACAGGCCGTTTATGGACGTCTCAAATTAAAGTCTATTATGAGGGTACTGATCATCCAGCGCGTATTCGTATTGAAAATAAGACCCCAACCCAAGCGGGTGAAGTCACCTATGTGCATCCCCCTCGTGCACCAGGCAGTACTTTATTCAATATGTTTGATTCATTTTTTTAAGGGGTCGCGATGCCAAATTCGAATATTCCCAAAGATGTTGCCGGCAGCCTAACCAGTGTTTTCACCAACATTAACTTTGAGCGACTCAGTGAAATCGTGGTCGCCATTATTTTATGTTTTATCGGCTTCCTGATTGCACGTTTGGTTTCAAATGCCTTTATTCGCACGGTAGGTAGCCGCTTTAATGCGCATCAGCGTTTGTTATGGCGTCGGGGTATTTTTTACTTCATCTTCTTGCTATTCATTATGACCAGCCTCAGAGAAGCTGGTTTTAAACTCAGCGTATTTTTAGGTGCTGCTGGGATATTAACTGTCGCGCTCGGTTTCGCCTCTCAAACCTCTGCCAGTAACTTGATTAGTGGCTTGTTTTTGATTGGTGAAGGCTCTTTTGAAGTCGGTGACACCATTCAAATCACCTTAATTCGAGGTCAAACCATCGAAGGTGAAGTGATTTCGATTGATCTACTCTCAGTTAAACTTTTGACGCTGGATAATGTTTATATTCGTTTGCCGAATGAACAACTGATCCGAACCCCTGTGATGAACTTATCCAAATACCCGATACGGCGTATTCCAATCACCTTGGCGATTAACTTTCACGAAGACATTATTAAAGTGCGACATGTGCTGTTAGACGTTGCAGCCAAATATCCGCTGGTGATGGATGATCCTAAAGCCACGGTCACAGTGACGGCGTTTAGAGAATCTTCTATTGAACTGTTATTTGCGGTGTGGTGTCGTCAGGAAAACTCGCTCAAAGTACGCGATGAAATGCAGGAACGCATTCGTAATGGCTTCTTGGAAAATGAGATCGAGATTCCTGTACCGAAGATGGGCCTGATTGACCGACCTCTTCCCTTAGAAAATGACGAAGTTGATCAATATGCCAATCAAAAAGAACTCAAAAAAGAACAGAAAGAGAGTTAACTCTCTTTCTGAGTCTGTTCTATCGCAGGGGGTAAAGGTGCTAGATAAGCAATGACCAACATTACAGCCCCCGAACCAATAAAAGAAATCACACGGGTTAAAGTGCCACTTTGCGATAAATCCAATAACAACAGTTTCGTTACCACAATGCCTAACAAAGCTGCACCGACAAACCAAATTTGTCGGATGTGGCGGCGGCTGGAAAAAGTCATTAGAACAAAAGCTAAAATAACCCACAATAGTGTCAAACTGAGTTGAACATCACCATTCGACCAAATTGCTGTCCCCCAGAATGGTGTGCCCAAATAATGATGCATAGCACGCACCACCACACTACTCAGCACCAATAGGCCAATCAAAATGGTGGTAACTTTAAAGCCCCATTCCATCGAGCGTTCTGCACTAAAGTCATGCTGATATATCGTCCAGATCAGACCTGCAAACACCAGTAAAGACAAAAGATCGGTAGGATTGATTAACGGTAAAGCATAATACTGTTCAGCCGAATACGGATCTAGACTAATCAGCAATAACCAAAACAGGCTTAAGCCCCATACAGGTAATTGATGTAATAACTGTGTTTTATGCGATCGTAATAACCAAACAGCATAAATCACAGGGATCAACGCAAGCGCTGCAATCGGCATGATTGGGAAAATGGCCAAACCGATACTGGCAAGACTCAACCACAGCAACGTCGCCCAAATCACCGTATAGACGCTAGACTTGCTCAAATTCAAGCTGATCAGCAGCAAGGACAATAAGCTCGCAGCGACAGCAAAGCCAACCTGATTTAAGGTGCTCGGCCAATGTCCTGTTGAGTAAACCTCTACAGCAAAAGTTTCCCCGTACAGTAAGAATAACAACACCGCCACCAAAATCAGCTGTAGATTGCCCCACTGCAAACGTGATTTAACATACACAGCCAGACTAAACAATGCCAATAATATTGCATCAATCGCGAGATAAGGGCTCAGCCCATGTTGTTGCCATTGCATCCATTCAACAGCAGCAATCGCGCCTGAATACAAACCGAGTGCCAGAAAAACCCCACTCAACATACGGGCACTGAAATACTTCTCGACTTCTTGATAATGCAATAAGTAAAAAGCAGAAATAAATTGAGCAAGCGCAAAAATCGCGGTACTTAAAATTGGGAAATGATCGTTTGACCACACTTGGAACAGCAGCGCCACTGAACTTAATAATACCAATGCCACGCCAACATAACGGCTTAAACGATATCGCTCGGTCACGCCCCAAACAATCAGTGCAGTTCCCTGAATCACCCAACCTGTTGACGTCCAATGTGCTCCTTTGGCCAGCGGGAAAATCAACGCAACGAAGACCACAGCAAGAATAAAGAAACTTTTAGCCAAAATTGATAATTGTGGATGCTGGCGTTTAATCCAGATATTTAAACTGATATACACAATCGCGAGTGCAACCGCTCCCCAAGTGAGTGCTGAGGTCGAGTTATGCATTAAATAAGCATGTAGCGAAAAGCCCAGTACAGGAACACTAAAAATCAGGCCTACATCTAAAATCGGTTGTAAACGCTCAGATGCCTGAGCTGTTTGTTGCTGCGCATTTTGAGCACGTAACATCAATTGGCTATAACGAATACTCAGCCAGATAAATAGCGCTATATGTAGCCAGAGAATGATATCTAGCGTATTAAACTGCGAGGTTTTTGCATAAATCCCGATCGTCGAACCACCAATAAACATGGTGGCGAAGAAAGCAATTTGATGCAGAATTTTCCAGGGTTGAATAAAATTCAACGCAGCCACGGCTAAGTTAATGACAAAATAATAACTAAATAAGAAAATCACATCAGGATGATTTTGTGGAATGACCAGCGGAGCCAGATAGGCCATGGTTAAAGCCAACATCGCCAAATACAAGGCTTGTTGCTTTAAACTTAAGTAAACGGTCGCCAATAATAAAATGACAAACAGAATACTAGCGGTACTTAAGCTGGCAATGACGGCGAAATGATGCGAGAAGATCAGGGTTAAAAAAACTACCGCTAAACCGACGCCTTGTAGAGCCACTGCAAATAATTGATTTTTCTTTTGCAGTAAATATCCTGCAACAGTTGTGGCTACGCCCGCAATCGCAATAAAACCCAGTTTCACACCTAAGCTGAGTTGCCAATGTTCACTGGCAAAACGTAAGAGTAAAATCACACCGACCATTAATATGGCAACAGCAACACGGAGAATGGGATTACCATGTATCATCCAGTCCAATGCAGGCTGCCACCAAGCAGGTTGTTTGGATTCAGAAGAATGAGCAGCGGAAGTAGCGTTCTGAAGTATTGGACTTTGAACTGATTCAGGTCGAGCCTGCATCCAAGCTGGCTGCTGCTGTTCCACAATTGCAGAGTTTGAAGCTGTCGTTTCATCCCATTCAGCAGATTGAGCAATATTTGGCGTCTGTTGTTGTGGCTGAATTAAAATATCTGGATTGAGTGATTGTGTTGCAACCTGCTCTAAATGCAGCAATCGGGTTTGAAAAGCACTGATGGTTTGGATCAAACACAACAACAATACCAATAAAGCGCCACCTGCGAGCCAGATCCAAGTATTGGCATAGGCAAATAAGGCGACGAGTGCCGCGGCATATATCACAATTTTTTGTACGCCAATACCAGCCCCTAATGCAGAATAGCTCGGTGCAGCTTGCTCTAGTTGCAGCAAACGCTGATGAATTTCAGACAGAACGTGCACAATAACAACGGTCAATCCAATCCCAGCAGCAACAATTGTCCCTTGCCACTTCAATACAATTGCAGCCGCAAGCAATACAGCCAAGGCAATTAATACAACGATGAGTCCCTGTTTGTCTTTTTTATACATAGACTTATATCAATTATGACAGCTTCATTGCGGCTATCTTACTTGATCACTAGATAGGCAGGTATTGTTACATACAAAATACTGCAAATTTTAAACGACATAAGCAGCCGCTCTCCGTCCAGTTCAGATAAGACAGCCACCACTTTTTCACGTAAAATACCGAGTAATTTATAATTAGGATTTGCGCAATGCCACCTTTTGTCTTGGTAGACGGGTCTTATTTCTTATTTCGTGCTTTTCACGCCTTACCCCCATTAACCACGTCGACTGGCTTACATACCAATGCCATTCGAGGTGCAATCTCAGCGATCCAAAAACTGATGCGTCGCACTCAGCCTACCCATATGGCTGTGATTTTTGATACGCCAGAACCAACCTTCCGTCATAAATTATCGCCAATCTACAAAGGCGATCGTCCAAGCATGCCTGAGGAGTTATCTCAACAGATTCCTTATTTACATGCATTGATCAAAGCGCAAGGGATTCCTTTGTATTTTCTCGCAGGTGCAGAAGCGGATGACATTATTGGGACTTTAACCAAACGTGCCTTGGCAGAAGGTCATCACGTCCTCATCTCGACGGGCGACAAAGACATGGCGCAGTTGGTCAATGAACATGTCAAACTGGAAGACAGCTTTAAAGAACGTGTTTTAGATGAAGCAGGTGTTTTTGAAAAGTTCGGTGTACATCCAAATCAAATTATCGATTACCTCACCCTGATGGGCGATGCGTCTGACGGCATCATGGGCGTTCCAGGTGTTGGCGCAAAAACAGCGGCAAAGCTGCTGAATGAATACGGCACATTAAACAATATTATTGCCAATGCTGATCAGCTTAAAGGCAAACTCAGCCAGAATATTAAAGATAATGTAGACAACATCAAAGTTGACCATCAACTTGCCAGCATTGTCTGTGATCTTGATCTTGCCTTAGATTGGCATGACCTCAAACTCGCCAATCCTAATGTGGATCAACTCCGTGAGCTCTATACTGAATTAGAATTTCGTAACCAATTACAATCCTTAGACCATCCCAACAATCCCAATAGTTCTGCTTATCAACAAACCTCGCAAAGTATTGCCAAAGCTGAACTAAAAGCAGAACCCGTGGTTACCGAAGATCATGCCAATCTGTCTAGCCAAGATGATCAACTCGGTAATGCGACTTATCATACGGTGCTTAGCCAACAAGATTGGGATGCTTTATTGCAACGTATGCAGCAAGCCGATCATTTTGCGATTGATACAGAAACCACCAACCTCGATTATCGTGTGGCTGAATTGGTCGGTTTCTCGGTCGCATTTGATGCTAAGGACGCTTATTACGTTCCTGTTGCACATGATTATGAAGGTGCACCTGAGCAACTGAATCGAGAACAGCTGCTCGCTCAAATCAAACCGATTCTTGAAAATGAACAAGTACGGAAAATTGGTCATCACCTTAAATATGATGCGCATATCTTTGCCAATCACGGTATTACCATTCAAGGTTGGTATTTCGATACTATGCTTGCTTCATATGTATTGAATGCTGCGGCAACGCGACATGGTATGGATGATGTGGCACGTCTCTATCTCAGCCATTTGACCACGACTTTTGAACAAATCGCAGGTAAAGGTGCAAAGCAAAAAACCTTTAATCAAATTGAGCTTGAAGTTGCAGCACATTATGCCGCTGAAGATGCGCATGTCACTTATCGCTTGTATGAAGTACTCGCTGCAAAATTAAAAAGCTCTCCTGAACTGGTCAATATTCTACATAACATTGAAATGCCGGTTGCCCGTGTCCTCACAGGAATGGAAGAAGATGGCATTAAACTCGACCATCAATTCCTCGATCAGCTCAGTGTTGAATTTTCAGAAACGATCCAAACGCTGGAAGCTCAAGCAGCAGAACTGGCAGGCGAAGCCTTTAATGTTGCCTCACCAAAGCAAGTTGGTGAAGTCCTGTTTGAAAAGCTAGGACTCAAAGGTGGTAAGAAAACTGCAACAGGTCAATACAGTACCAGCGAAAGTATTTTAGAGAAAATCGAACATCCATTGGCTGAAGTCATTTTGGAACATCGTGGCTTGGCAAAACTCAAAAATACTTATACTGATCGCCTGATTGAACAATCGCATGATACGACACATCGTGTGCATACCAGCTATCATCAAGCCTTAACTGCAACAGGTCGTTTGTCTTCAACCGATCCAAACCTACAGAACATTCCAATTCGTACCCCGATTGGGCGTCAAATTCGTAAAGCCTTTATCGCACCTGAAGGTCGCGTATTATTGGCAGCGGATTACTCGCAAATCGAATTGCGTTTGATGGCACATTTCTCTCAAGACGATGCGCTAGTGCATGCCTTCCAGCAAGGTCAGGATGTACACCGTCGTACCGCTTCTGAGGTACTGGGCATTGATATTGAGGATGTGACCAACGACCAACGTCGCCAAGCCAAAGCGGTCAACTTTGGTCTGCTCTATGGGATGTCTGAATTTGGTTTAACCCGTCAGCTCGGCTTTAGCCGTGAAGAATCGCGGAGCTATATCGCCCGTTACTTCCAGCGTTATCCGGGCGTATTGGATTATATGGAACGTACGCGTCAGATTGCACGTGAACAAGGCTTCGTGGAAACCATTTTAGGTCGTCGTTTATATACACCCGACATTATGGCCAGCAATAAAATGATCAAACAAGCCGCTGAACGTGCAGCAATCAATGCGCCATTACAAGGTAGTGCGGCAGATATTATTAAACTTGCCATGATTGCAGTCGATAAAATGCTACCTAAAGATCAAGCCAAGCTCTTGCTACAGGTGCACGATGAATTGGTATTCGAGGCTGATGCCGCAATCGCAGATGAACTTTCAAAACAAATTGCTGAAGTGATGCAATCGGTATTAGAAATTTCAGTACCGTTTGTGGTTGAAGTTGGACAAGGTCCAAACTGGGATGCAGCACACTAACTCATTCGCATGCCACAAAAACAAAATGTTTCTTGCAGACAGGGGATAAACTCCCCTGCACTACAAGAAAACTGAAAATAAAGAATAGCTTATAAAAATTAATTCGTATAGGAGAAAGGAATGCAACATGTCCTTTAATCAAGTTAAATTTAACCGCTTTCACTCTATTGATTCATTACGTTGTATTTCAATCTTTTTGGTTTTACTGCATCACTTCAATATCCCTTATAAGCTCTTTGACACCTCGATCAATTTTCAGGTTTTTGGTGAAGACATCACCACACTATTCGCTCGAAATGGCAACTATGGGGTCACCATGTTCTTTGTGATCTCGGGCTATCTCATCACCTCACATACCATCAAACGCTGGGGTGCATTAAATCAAATCAATACGCGCGACTTTTACATTTCACGATTTGCTCGCATCATGCCCACCTTGATCTTGCTGATCTGTCTGGTTAATTTTTTAGCTGCATTTGAGCTAAAACCCTTTATGACGCAAGCCCCTAATGGCATTGTCGTGGCACAATCAACCGTCAATCTAGCAGCACTGACCTTTTGGATGAACATCCTGATTATCGAGAATGGCTGGGTCAACTATGCGCTTGGGGTGTTATGGTCTTTATCTGTAGAAGAGGTTTTCTATCTACTTTTTCCACTGACAGCACTGCTATTTAAGAAAAAACCCTACTTTCTATTTGTCTGTTTCGCACTGATTGTATTTGCACCTTATTTTAGATATTTACATTATGGTGAGGAAAGTGGCGCATACTTATATCATTACTTTTCTAGTTTTGATGGCATTGTTTTTGGCTGTATTGCGGCACTGATCGCACCGCAGCTGAAATTCCAAGCCAAAACTTGGTTAGTACTGAAATATATCGCGATTGCGACCATGTTCATCATTTACTTTTCAGCACCGATTAAACAAAACTGTGTTTGGGGCATTAGTCTATTTGCACTTGCAACCGCCACTCTGATTCTAGCAAACATTGCCAATGAACACGCCATCACGCAGACACAACGTTTCAAGTGGTTACAGGAGATTGGTAAGAATAGTTATGAAATTTATTTATTCCATCTGATTATTTTAGGCACTTTTAAGCTGTTTTATACGCCTGCATTGACTGAGGGCAATATTAAGCTGGTTTTATTGTTGATTTATTTTTTGCTTGCGATTGGGCTAGGTACTTTCATTGCACGCTATTTCTCCAATCCGTTAAATCGAGCAATCCGACAGCGCTGGATCAAGAAATAAAAAAAATGGGCCTTATGCCCATTTTTTTATTGAATCAGATTTGCTTAAAGACCAGTTAATAGCACTTTAGCCGCTTCATTCATCAGAATCTCAGCCACGTACAAAGCCAAGAACGCCAAGATTGGAGACAGGTCAATCATCCCCATGTTCGGCAATAAGCGACGGAATGGTGCAAGCAATGGTTCAGCCAATTCTTGAATCACTTCGATATAAGGTGAGCGTGACTGCGTAAACATCACCACCCAACTTAAAATGATCGTTGCAAAAATCAAATAACGGCAGAAACGAATCAAGTCCTGAATCATAGTCACAAATGTTGTGATCACCAGATACACCGCACTATGTGGCATCTGTCCAGATAAATACATCAAACCAAACATTTTCAGGAGATACAATATCACCAACAACGCAACTGCCGCTAAATTGACACGGCCCTTACCTGTCGTCGGGAAAATGCGGCTAAACAGATCGACAATCTTGGTGGCTTTCACAGTTGAAAGCACCACAGGATTGTATGGACTGACTGCCGCCAATTGCATTAAAAAACGGAAAAAGACCAATAAAATTGCAACATTGATCAAAACACCAAAAATTAGCGCAGAACTTGCACCCATAATTGTCTTATCCTACTTAAACCGATTTAGACTTGTCACTCAACTCTTGCGCAAGCTCTTGGCTACGCTTCTGAGCTGCTGCAAGCGCTGCTTGAATATTTTGTGAAATCTGCGCACGATCAAACACCTCTAAAGCTGCTTGGGTTGTGCCATTTGGAGAAGTCACATTTTTACGTAATTCTGCTGGAGAATTGGAGCTGGTAATCGCCATTTGCGCCGCGCCTAAGGCTGTCTGCAAAGTCAATGCCGTCGCCACTTTTTCATCGAGCCCTAAGTTTTTACCTGCACGGATCATACTCTCCATCAAATAGAAGAAGTATGCAGGACCCGAACCAGAGACTGCAGTTACTGCATCAATCTGGGCTTCACTCTCCACCCAAATCGTTAAACCAGTCGCCGCTAAAATTTGACTGGTTAACTCGCGATCTTGAGCATTGACCGCTTCTGATGCATAAATCCCATGTGCACCCGTTTGAACCAATGCAGGTGTATTTGGCATGACACGCACAACACGTTGACTGCCCCCAATTAAATCTGAAATTGTTTGAATTTCAGCACCCGCAATAATTGAGATCACCAGTTTATCTGACAATAAACCTTGTAATGGTTGTAATACCGTTGCCAACACTTGGGGTTTTACCGCCAATACCACCACATCTGCATGTTTCACAGCTTCAACATTATCGGTTGTGGTTTGAATGCCTTTTTCTTCTAATATGTGACGAATTTGCTCTACCGGATCAGAAACGGTAATGCGGGTTGTGGGTAAACCGCGAGAAAGCAGTCCACCAATCAAGGCTTGCGCCATGTTACCACCGCCAATAAAACAAATATTTTTATTCAATGCTGTCGCCATGTCCTACTCGTCATATGATAAAGACGGATGAAAAAAGTCATCACTGTCAGAAATTAAACTTGGTTGCCAACCGCCCTGCTCTAAATAATCAGATTGCGCCAACCAAAAACCCTTTGGGCTAAAAACCCCAAGCATAACATTATCTACGACTAATATTTGAATTGTATGACGTAACCAAGGCAAAATCTGTAGCTCTTGAATGGCTTTTTTCAGAGGCCAATGTCCAACACGACCATAAAGATGAATTTTTTCACCCCCCTGTCGTTTAAGCAACGTTAACTCTCGTCCTAAAAGCCGAGATGAAAGACCAATTTTTTGAGTTTCAATCTTAAATTGTCCAGCCGCAACATTGATGGTTTCGCCCAGATCAAACTGTTGTGACGAGGTATCTGGAAAGGAAAATAATTTTTCTGCGTACAACTCATCATGCGTTAAACGATATAACGTCTTCTGATAGCGAACGAAATAATGCTGATTGAGATGTAAAGTTGCCTGCGCATCTGGCTTTGCAAGAATCACTTCATTTTGCAAACGCTGCACCATATCATAACTCGGCCGATACTGATCCGAACCCTTCATCCAAGCAGATAACAATTGACGTTGTCGCGCAGCCGAGAGTTGCTGCAACTCGATCAGATCAAGTACACGCTCGGTCGCACATTGTTGCCAATCTATCTGTAACACGTCATCCAGTATTTCCGCAGCATCCTGCATCAAAGAACTGGTCCGTGCCACAGCTGCCTGCATTTTTGGGAAGCGTTTTTGTAAGACATCCCATAATTCTTCTCGACACCACGCCCGATCATAGTGTGTATCGTGATTGGTTGGGTCTGTCACATAGTCAAAATCAAGTTGCTGCGACCATTGTTCAATTTGCTCACGACTCACATCTAAAAATGGTCGCCAAATGGTCATGTCTTGACGAATATCAATTTGCTGCATCGCAGCCAAGCCATGCACACCGGCTCCAGAAAGCAAGCGTAATAATAGCGTTTCAGCCTGATCTTGCTGATGATGGGCTAAAACCAGAATTTCATTGGATTGTAAATGTTGTTGATAAGCTTGATAACGCGCTTGACGTGCTTGTTGCTCTAAGTTACCTGTCGCAACGTCTACTTGTTGAATAATACACGGGATATTTAAGGCATCTGACTGCTGCTGTACAACACGCCCCCATTCAGCATTCGCTGCTTGAAGTTGATGATCAACATAAATCGCACGGGTTTGGGTTGGAAAAAGCTCAGACATTAGAAACAGCAACAGCATGGAATCCATGCCACCGCTGCACCCAATCAAGAATTGAGTTTGTTCAGAAAAATGCGATGTTTGTGCTAAGACGCGATACCTAAATTGCTGCTGCCAAACTTCATTAAACGTTGATAACGTGCTTCGCATCGTGCTTGAGCATCCATCGGTTGCAATTCATCTAAAGCTTGTTTTAACACATCTTTCAAATCATGCATGACTTTTTCAGGTTGCAGATGCGCCCCTTCACCTTCGTTCACAACATATTCAACAATGCCTAATGCTTGAAGTTTATCTGCAGTTAGAGAAAGTGCTTCACTCGCTTGTGCTGCTTTATCTGCGGTTTTCCACAAAATAGATGCACAACCTTCAGGTGAAATCACAGAATAAATACTGTGTGACAGCATAATCACGCGATCGGCTACACCAATCCCGAGCGCACCACCTGAACCGCCTTCACCGAGGATTGTCGCAATAACAGGAACTTTTAAACTTGAAAGTTGTGCCAAGCTGGTTGCAATCGCTTCTGCTTGACCACGTTCTTCAGCTCCTACACCTGGGTATGCACCCATGGTATCGACGAAAGTAAATACAGGTAAATTGAAACGCTCAGCCATATCAAGTAAACGTTGTGATTTACGATATCCTTCTGGATTACACATCCCAAAGTTATGCTGTAGTTTTTCACGTGTGCTGCGACCACGATGTTGACCAACCACCATCACAGGTAGCCCGTCAAAACGCGCCAAACCACCGATCATGGCACCATCATCACCAAATAAACGGTCGCCATGAAGTGCATCAAATTCAGTAAAAATTTCACTGACATAATCTAGAAATTGCGGACGCTCAGGGTGTCGTGCAATTTGAACCGTAGCCCAAGCCTTGGACTGAGTCGCTTTATTTTTCATAAGTCAAGAATGGTCCATAATAATATGGTTAATCAACAAATTTGTCTGACTGAATATTTAACTCAATGTCCCAATGCTTAAATTGCACCTGCTCATCATGCAGGTCAGCAACCAATAAAGGCCATTGTTTAGCATCGCCAGAAACGCTGAGTTGCCATTGTTGATCATTTACAACACTCAGTTCAATGGCAGGAAGCATCTGATCACTACGACTATGGTTCAGCAAAACTGCAAGACGCAGTAATAAGCAAAGGTAGATTAAATGACTACCACCAACCTTTAAAACGTCATTTTTTGCATCTGCACGTAACTTACGACGATGATGTGAAACCAAATGCGAGAGATGATTTTGATCAATTTGTGAGAAACCCGGAATATCCGAATGTTGCAATAAATATGCTCCATGACGGTGATAACCACCATGGCTAATCGCTAAACCGATTTCATGCAGATAAGCTGCACGACGCAGTAAGTCACTGTCTTCAGTCGTTAAATTTAACGCAGCAGCAACACCGTCGAATAACTCTTGTGCCGTATTGACCACCCGTTCTGCTTGTTTTGGGTCTGCGTTATAACGCCCCATTAACGCCTGTACACTACGGTCACGAATATCTTCATGCTTGAAACGACCGAGCAGGTCGTACATCACACCTTCACGTAATGCACCGTCAGAATATGCCAATTTGTCGATATCTAAGACTTCAAAAATGGCATACAAAATCGCAAGGCCGGCTGGCAAAACTGCTCGACGGTCTTCACGTAGACCTTCAAAATCAATTTCAGAAATATGTTTAAATTTAAGCAAACGGTCTTTTAATTTATATAAACCATCACGGGTCAGGTTTTCTTGCTCATCACTTAAACCGAGATTAACCGCAATCTGACGACAGGCTTTAATGGTTCCGCTTGATCCGACGACGGTATCCCAACCCACAGATTTATAAGTATTGGCAATCGCGGACATTTCTTTGCGTGCAGCAACCACAGCTTTATCAAATGCTTTGCTGGTAATTTCACCATCAGGGAAATAGGTTTTACTATAGGCCACACAGCCCATTTGTAAGGATTCGGTATGCAGCGGCTCAAACTCCTCACCGATGATAAACTCGGTTGAACCGCCACCAATATCCACGACTAAACGTCGACCACCATTGGCCATGGTATGTGAAACACCCAAATAAATCAGACGTGCTTCTTCACGACCCGCAATAATTTCAATCGGTTTCGGTAAAATTTCGGCTGCTTTTTGGATAAATTCGTGACCATTTTTTGCTTGTCTTAAGGCATTGGTTGCCACGATACGTAAACGATTCGGTTGTACTGAGCTCAAACGCCCAACAAAACGGGCTAAACATGCCAGTCCACGCTGTTGCGCGGCTTCAGTTAAATTTTTATTTTCATCAAGCCCAGCTGCTAACTGTACTTTTTCTGACATTGAAGCAACTTTCTTAACTTCACCGTGATCAACACGAGCGATTGCCAGATGGAAACTATTCGATCCCATATCAATCGCAGCAAGTAATTCTTCATCAATCAGAAAATCAGACATTATTCATATAAACCCATGCTCAATTCACGCATTAGAGTAATTCACATGCTTACAATTTTAAAGTCATTTTAAGCAATAAAAGTCGCGTATTTTCGCTTTTCGTGCATAAATGATTGTAGAAGTCGATGATCAACATCGTGAGCATCCATTAGACTTTTCATTTTCAAACTTGAATAATCAGAACAAACCCTTACATTGAATAAAGCGGCAATGTAATATTCATCGTGATGATGATTAAATTCGCACTTTATTTCTTAAATTTGGAGCAACCTTATGTCTGCGACTATTGTTAATACAACTGATGCTAACTTCCAAGCAGATGTTTTAGATGCTGAAACCCCTGTACTTGTTGATTTCTGGGCTGGCTGGTGTGCACCATGTAAAGCAATTGCACCTGTTCTTGAAGATCTATCAACTGAATATGCAGGAAAAGTAAAAATCGTTAAAGTTGACGTGACTGCATGTGAAGATACTGCTGTAAAATATAACATTCGTAATATCCCAGCATTATTGATGTTTAAAAATGGCGAAGTTGTTGCTCAACAAGTTGGCGCAGCACCGCGTTCAAAACTTGCAGCATTCATTGACCAAAACATCTAATTCGATTGTCACACGGTCAATACAAGAAATACGCGACTCATTGAATCGCGTATTTCTCCGTAAAAATTGACAATTTACTTGATTTCCTCTATATTTCTGGATCAAGAAGCTTTGAATGGAATCTACTTCATTGCGCTTCTTACAAGACAAAACATAAGATCGCCGCTCGGCAATAACAATTGTTTTCACATTTCTCTCTGAAACAATGAACCAGACTACTGAATCGTGGTTGTGTAAATACAATTACCTCAGCATGTATGTATGCGGTCGATTTTTTATTCTTTCCCTAACGTAGTCCTCCACTTATTCCATTCTGTCTGACCACTTATGAACTTAACTGAACTCAAGAAAAAACCCATTGGCGAACTCATTAAAATTGCGGAGTTTATGGGCCTTGAAGGCATGGCACGTAACCGTAAACAAGATATTATTTTTGCCATCTTAAAACGCCACGCCATGAACGGCGAAGAAATCTTTGGTGATGGTGTTCTCGAAATTCTTTCTGATGGTTTTGGCTTCTTACGCTCTGCTGCTGGCTCATATCTAGCAGGACCAGATGACATCTATGTCAGCCCATCACAAATTCGCCGCTTTAATTTACGTACCGGTGATACGATTACTGGCACAATTCGTCCACCGAAAGAAGGTGAACGTTATTTTGCTTTATTAAAAGTAAACCAAATTAACTACGATACGCCTGAAAACTCACGTAATAAAATTCTATTTGAAAACCTTACTCCATTATTCCCAACTGAGCAGTTAGTAATGGAATTGGGTAACGGTACAACAGAAGACTTAACCTCTCGTGTTGTCGATCTAGTCGCGCCAATTGGTAAAGGTCAACGTTCTATTATTGTTGCACCGCCAAAAGCGGGTAAAACAATGTTATTACAAACCATTGCGCAATCGATTGTCCGTAATAACCCTGAAGTATTCTTAATTGTGCTTTTAATTGACGAACGTCCTGAAGAAGTTACCGAAATGGAGCGTACTGTTCGTGGTGAAGTGATTGCATCTACATTTGATGAAGCACCAGCCCGTCACGTTCAAGTTGCTGAAATGGTAATTGAAAAAGCGAAACGTCTGGTTGAACACAAAAAAGATGTTGTGATTCTGCTTGACTCGATTACCCGTCTTGCTCGTGCCTACAACACTGTAGTGCCTTCATCAGGCAAGGTATTAACTGGTGGTGTAGACGCACATGCGTTAGAGCGTCCAAAACGTTTCTTCGGTGCTGCACGTAATATTGAAGAAGGTGGTTCACTCACCATTATTTCTACTGCTTTGATTGAAACTGGCAGTAAAATGGATGATGTGATTTATGAAGAGTTTAAAGGTACAGGTAACCAAGAGATTACCCTTGATCGTCGTATTGCAGAGAAACGTGTATTCCCTGCAATGAATATCAAGAAATCAGGTACTCGTCGTGAAGAACGCCTCATGAGCGAAGAGAATCTTCGTAAAGTTTGGATTCTACGCAAGTTATTACATCCGATGGATGAGCTTGCAGCGATGGAATTCTTATTAGATCGCATGAAAGAAACCAAAACCAATGATGACTTCTTCGATCAAATGAAACGAAAGGCATCGACCTAAAGTCCAAAGAAAAAGCTACCTTAATGGTAGCTTTTTTTATTTGGTTGACTTGATTACACAATATTTACATTTTTTTAAAAAAGTTATCAAAAACACTATTATGTTGATTTATTTGAATATTTAAAAAATAAGTCATTTTATTTCCACAACTTACCGATTTAAAATTTATTCTCCATAGTTATTTTCTATCAAAAAACAGCCAAATTCTGCCCATTTTTGTCGTTTTGTTGGACAGAACAGTAGTAATTCATGAATTGCTTTGATAGGATAGCATCAGACCAGTTAGGCTGCTCCCTGCGTTGTTACCTAAAGCGTTTAGGAATAATAAAAGCACAAACAGACTAACTTAAGGTTTTTTTTAATCTCACAATTTTATGAGAGTGATGCCATGTTATTCAAAAAATTCGCTGTTGTTGCTGCTATTGCTACTACTTTAGCTTTCGTTGGTTGCTCTAAGAAAGAAGAAGCGCCAGCTACTGACGCTACTGCTGCTGCATCTGAAGCTGTAGAAGCTGCTTCTGAAGCTGTAGAAGCTGTTGATGCTGCTGCTTCTGAAGCTGTTGCTACTACTGAAGCTGCTGCTTCTGACGTTGCTGCTGCTGCTTCTGACGTTGCTGCTACTGAAGCTGCTCCTGTTGAAGCTTCTGCTGCTCAATAATCTAGTTTTAGATTATCGAAAAAAGAGAACCTTTCGGTTCTCTTTTTTTATGCCTAACATTTCTATAAATAAAAGATTGGCATAAAAAAAGCAGATCAATCGATCTGCTCATTCCCAACGCGCTGTCTAAATTTCTGACCCGCTCTGAACGTGACCACTCGACGTGCAGAAATTGGAATTTCCTCACCTGTCTTTGGATTACGTCCTGGACGTTCACGCTTATCACGTAACTCGAAATTACCGAAGCCAGAAAGTTTGACTTGTTCACCCGCAATTAATGCTTGGCTAATTTCGTCAAAAAATAACTCGACCATTTGTTTTGCTTCGCGGCGATTTAAGCTAGTAAGCTCACTTAAATGGTCCGCCATATCTGCTTTTGTTAATGCTGTCATGAGGCCCTCAATGTCGCTTGGTAAGTGTCTTCCAACACTTGAATAATGTTATCCATACCAGATTTAATTTCAGCATCTTCAAGCGTACGAGTTGGATGTTGCCATAACACTGCAAAAGCTAAAGAACGCTTGCCTTGTTCAACCCCTTGGCCCGTATACACATCGAACAACCATGCTGAGTCGAGTAACTCACCACCAGTCTGCTCAATTAACCGCTGAATATCTCTTACCTCAATATTATCAGAGATTAAAAGCGCAATATCACGTCTAACCGATGGAAAACGTGATAATTCTGTAAAATTAGATACATAAGATTGCAAAACTGCCTGTTGATCCAGCTCTGCGACCCAAGTTACACCCAAATCAAGTTCATTTTCCAATGATGGATGCAGACGACCTAAATAACCAATCGATTGTCCATCCACCAAAATTTCTGCCGATTGACCAGGATGCAACCATGCACGCTCTGTACGAACAAAGTCAGCATTAATACGACCAGCAGCTAAAATCTCTTCAATCTCACCTTTGAAATCAAAGAAATCCATTGATTGAGGTTTTGCATGCCATGATTCTGCTACACGAGCACCAACAGCAATCAATGCTAAAGTTGGGATCTGTTTTAGATCATGAATGTTTTGCGCACCCTGATAATCAAAACGTAGCCCCAACTCAAAGAAACGTACACGCTGCTGTTGACGGTTTAAGTTGTACTGTACACACGGAATTAAGCTAGACAACAAAGTACTACGCATTGCAGCCAAATCACTTGAAATAGGATTGGCAAGCATCAATGGCTGTACATTTGGATTTAATTGCTTTTCAAGTTTTGCATCGGCAAAGCTAAAGCTAATTGCTTCTTGATAGCCTAGTGTCACCACAGTTTGACGTAATTGTGCAATTTCAAAACGGTCTTGGTATGTTTGCAGTTTTACATCAATTTTTGGCAAACTGATTTGAATGTTGTCATAACCGTGAATACGGGCAACTTCTTCAATTAAATCTTGATAGATTGCCATGTCATAACGATGCGATGGTGGAACAACACTCCACTCACCTTCAGCTTTGCTTTCAACCACACAGCCAAGACGCGTTAATGCATCCGCAATAAATTCACTCGCTACAACATAACCTAGCAATTGATCAACTTGTGCTTGCTTCAATACAATTGCTTCGCGCTTTGGAAGCAATTCTATCTGTTCAGCAACAGTTACTGGACCAAACTCACCACCAGCAAAGGCTTGAATCAGCTCAGAAGCACGATGCATAGCAATCATTGGTAATTCAAAGTCCACACCACGTTCATAACGTTGTGATGAATCGGTATGCAAACCAAAACGACGCGCACGACCTGCAATCGCTAAAGGTGCAAAGAATGCACTTTCAAGGAAGATGTCTTGAGTATCATCAGTAACCGATGAGTCCAAACCACCCATGATCCCTGCAATAGCCAGAACTTTCTGATCATCCGCAATCACCATCATGTCATCTTGCAATTCAACGTCTTGATCATTGAGCAAGGTCAATTTTTCTTGTGGCTGTGCTTGGCGGACTTGAATCGAACCTTCAATTTTTGCCAAGTCAAATGCATGCATGGGTTGACCCAATTCAAGCAACACATAGTTAGTAATATCCACCAAAATGCTATGGGTACGAATACCTGAACGTGCAAGAGCTTGCGCCATCCACTCAGGGGTTGCCGCTTTGACATTCACATTTTTGATAATACGACCTAAATAACGAGGCGTACCCGCTGTGCTGATATTGACCGCTTTCTCATCGGCAATACTTGCTGCAATAGCCTGAATCTTCGGTTCATTCAACGCAAGTTGATTAATGACCGCGATTTCACGGGCAATCCCACGAATGCTAAAGCAGTCACCACGGTTTGGGGTGATGCTAATGTCAATGACATTGTCATCGAGCTTTAAATACTCACGAATATTCATACCCACTGGTGCATCAGCAGGTAATTCCAACAAACCATCAATTTTGTCTTCTAAATCAATTTCAGAAGCACCACAGAGCATGCCTTGTGACTCGACACCACGTAGCTTGCCTTTTTTAATTTTGAAATCGCCTGGCAATATCGCACCAATGGTTGCAACAGGGGCTTTCATACCCACGCGAACATTTGGCGCGCCGCATACAATTTGTAATGGTTCACCAGAACCAATATTAATTGTCGTTACACGTAAACGATCTGCATCTGGATGTTGTTCAACGGTTAGAACCTCCCCGACTACTACGCCAGTAAATGGTTTTGCTACAGGCGCTAACTCATCAACTTCCAAGCCCAACATGGTCAATTGATCAGAAAGTGCTTCGCTATCAATTGCAGGGTTCACCCACGTGCGTAACCAATTTTCACTAATTTTCATTTGTATAAACCTTATTTAATCCTGAAAAAATGTTTAGGCAAACTGGCGTAAAAAACGCACATCATTTTGGTAGAACATACGCAAATCGTTGATGCCATAACGCAACATTGCAAAACGCTCTACCCCTAAACCAAAAGCAAAGCCTTTGTATTTATCAGGATCAATCCCTGCAGCACGCAGTACATTTGGATGTACCATGCCACAACCTAAAACTTCTAACCAACGACCACGCTCATCCATAATATCTACTTCAGCGCTTGGCTCAGTAAATGGGAAATAAGAAGGACGGAAGCGTACTTTCAAATCTTTTTCAAAGAATTCATTTAACAGGTTAATCAATAAACCTTTTAACTCGGCAAAACTGGTGTTTTCTGCAACGTATAAGCCTTCGATCTGATGGAACATAGGCGAATGCGTTTGATCCGAGTCACAACGATATACACGACCTGGACACACGATACGAATTGGCGGCTGACTAGTTTCCATTGTACGAATTTGTACACCCGAGGTATGGGTACGAAGCAAATGCGTTGCATCAAAATAGAAGGTATCATGCATAGCACGAGCTGGATGATGACCCGGAATGTTTAAGGCTTCAAAATTATGATAATCATCTTCAACTTCAGGACCATACGCAATTTGGAAACCAGCTTTGGTAAAGAACTGGCAGATACGCTCTTGCACCTGAGTAACAGGATGAATACTTCCCATACGCTGACCGCGACCTGGTAAAGTAACATCAATGGTTTCACTTGCTAATTTTTTTGCAAGTTCAGCTTGTTGTAATGTTTGTAGACGCTCAGTCAAAGCTGTATTGATTGCTTCACGAACAGCATGAATCGCAGCACCTTGTACTTTGCGTTCTTCAGGATCCATTTTTCCAAGTGCTTTCGACTGCTCTGCAAGCTGGCTTTTCTTCCCTGTAAATTGCACACGGACTTGATCGAGTGCAGCAAGGTCTTGAGCCGCTGCAATGGCAGCAAGCGCTTCAGTGGTCAGGGCTTCCAGTGACATAGTAACTCTCAAAGCAACAAAATATAGAAATATAATAAAACGCTATAGTTTATCAGCTTTTTACCTATTTAATGAAGATAAACGACTGTTTAAATAGAGTACTTTTTCAGTTTTAATTTAAAGATAAAACAACAAGAATATGAAGCAGATGACTTAAATTTTCGTAAAAATTAATCAATAATTGAATAAAATGTATAAGATATCGATATCGTCAATGAGAAAGAATAACGATGGCGCTTGATCAAATCTGGAAACAACAGCTTACACTTGTGACTTATGGCAACGAGTTTCTTGCAGGTGAACTCAATTTTAGTCGTTGGATTGAACATCCGATTTTCAATCAAAATCGACTGATCTTTAGGGATTTACTCTCCCAACACCTGTTGGCACAACATTTCCAGATTTGGCTTGAAGGCTTAAAAAAGCAAGGGGTTAAAAAACTCAGCCTACATTTATCCAGCGTACTCAATGATGAGCAGAATCCCAATGCCAATGTGGAGCTGCTTCCCTTTGCACATTTTATCGTGAGCCACCAAGGCAATAAAAAAACCGCATGGATTTGTGGACATGAACTGGCTGAATGGGATAACAATGATCAAGCCTTTGATGTACCTACATCGCAACAAACAACACTCCGCCAAGAAGTGTTTTGGCGTTATGAGTTGAATGATAAATACGCGAAAAAAATTGATGCTGACTTACAGAAGGTGAATTGGAATCAGGTTGTCATTTTCTTGGAGAAAGAACTGTTCGATAGTAAATATGCAGAACATTTTTCTGAGCCAGAACAACAGGACCTTCCTTTCTATGGCTATGAATTTGATTCGATCAGTACATCAAACCAGCAACTTGCATTGATTCCAACCGATTATCCCGCAGATTGTGCACATTGCCTGTTACACCGTACTCAAGCTTTGGCTGATTATTTGGAACAACAAAGACAAAATCCTTATCATGCGACAGGTGAATTGATCAGTCCTGAAGAACAAATCAATTTGCGTAATTTCGCCCAGAAGACCGATGATTTATTTGCAAAATTAATTGTGAAAACAGCAAATCATTACCAAACCGCCCAACTTACAGCAGAAGAACCTGAAATCATTGACCGGACCATGGAAATCCCGCATCAACTAGATAAAACCCAACATCATAAAGTTGGTACATCAGGTGTAATTAAACTGATTATCCTAACGGTAATTATCTGTCTGCTTGCTTATTATTTTGGTCTGTAGCAACACCATGTATGAAAAAAAACCTAGATCACGCCATCTAGGTTTTTATTTTATCGTTTTAGAAGGTCGGTCGAATTCTGATAATCACTTTATGCCCGCCATCATGCTGATTAATAATGTGATGCACATTTTCAATTTCACCTTCAACTTCAGCATCTGGCCCATAAAAAATTCGGATGGTTTCACCCTTTCTAGGCACAATACTCAGTTCTGTTTCAAATGCGCCTTGCTGTAACCCTTCTACGCTCACTAACATATTTTTATCCTGATGCTGTTTTCTTTACTGTAAAAAGATTTCAGCCTAAAAGTCTAATCGAACATGTTTGGGTTATGTAATCATTAGATAAATCAAGAGATTGTCTTACTCATCATAATCTAAATCATCTTCATCCATATTGAGGAAATCAGGTTCAGGGATTTGTTCAAATTGCACGGCGAAAATCTCTGTGTGTTGAAGTAAACTGGCTTTAGCGACACGATGCATCCCATCCATCACACGCCCTTGTGCACATAAGATAATCGGATAGCTCAGATCAGCATCTTGAATCAGTTGAAAGTGCTCAATGATTTGTTGTGTTGTTGGATATTGATCTGGAAACCAATAGGCTTCGTTTAACTCTTGAATATCAGCCAGTAAAACCTTCTTAGGCATCAAGTTTTTGCTTAGCTCAAGCAAATGATGAACATCCCAAATATAAGTATCCGCTCCAACTTGTCTAAAGTGATATTGTCTGCGCACGTTTTAATCCATCATTAATTTCAGATATGATCATAAGCTTAGCTTCTCACCAATAACAGCATACATAAAACAATGACCGATAATTACTGGACCTTTATCTTAGGCTTACAACATAATGCCCAACGCTATTTTGATCATAAAATTGCTGAATATAAGATCGAACATGACTGGTGTGATATAACTCATGACCTTTTTATGCTACGTGATTTAGAAACCAATGAATTACGTTACGATTCAATTTCTCATTTAGTTGCCGATCTCAGAGATCAACAGATTCAGCGCTGCCAACTTATTCCTTTTGATCTACTCTTTCCTGAGTTTACCCAGCATTTTAAACAGTTCATTTTTGATATAAGCAATTATCCTGTCGCCATCTTCCTGGGAACAGACCAAAACTTTGCTTTAGTTAAAGTACATGCAGAAAAAGTAAAGAAATTTTCGATGTCTACGGATCCCCGTGAATTTAGTGGTTTTGCATCCTCCCAGAACTATCATAAATATCTATTGTTTACTCTAATTAAATTAGATCAAAAACAACTACAAATTGTTGATGAGTTTAAGAAAAATCTAAATTGGAAAAACTTACATGAGTATTTTCAAAGCACATTTTTAGATAGTTCATTTAATTTCAGGAAAGATAAAAGCCTTGTCTTAACCAATAACTTATTTTTAAAAAATGAAATAGCCGAATATCCTTTTCTTGATGAGCCTAGTCCTGAATTCAATCTGGCATTCTCTTGGATAAATAAACTCTGTGATTTACAAGCGCAAATCAAAACTGAAGTGGCGATGGCACTAGCTTCAAGATCATTTTATGCTGATATTATTGATCAAAATTATACAGAAATAGATCTTTTCCAAGCAGATTTAAACAATGCACTAATCAACTTAGTTTCACATAGTGCAAATAGCTATGAGAAAGCATACGTGAACGAAGATTTTTCCTATATTCCACCACAATCACATCAACATAAACCCGAGATCAATATTGAAGCAAATAATGAGCTCAACAATGATCGAACGACAGAAGAAAAGCCAACATCTGTTACGGCCTCGACGCTTTATCTGATCTTCTTTCTAGCAATTGTCATTGGGCTACTCTACGGGGTGTTCTGGTTGGTTAACCATTATGAATTCGCCAAATTTATGGTAATAACGCTTGGCGTGATTATTTTTCTGATGATTTGGTCCAGAAAATAAGACAAAAAAGACCACTTAAAAGCGGTCTTTTTCATGTTGGGCTTATCGCAACTGGGCGCGTACCTGCATGAGTGCAAAACCAAGTAAGTTTAATCCCTGCCATTGGCTCGGGTCTTGGATATGCTCATAATCTTGTGCCAACCCAATCCCCCAAATCTTATCGACAGGCGATGCTTCAACCAAAATACGATCATGCGTGGCAATCAAGAAATCTCTTAATTCAGGATGCTGTGAAAATTTGGCAAAGTTTGCCTGTACCACAATATCAAAACGTTTTTCTTGCCAAATCTGCTCATCATAGTTGTGCACTTTGCGTCCTAACTGCTTTGCATCATTGGGATGCTCAACTTTTAAGATTTGTGCAAAAACATCTTCATCGTTAAAGAGTTTTGCTTTCTGCGCCATCATATAATGTTCCGCCGTGAGATATTCAACACCCTCCTGTTTGAATGGTGATGGAAACCACTGGCTAAAACAGCTTTTGTCGACATGATTGGTTTGCTTTGGGGTATGCCCCCAGAAATATAAATATTTAAATGGACGACCTTGTTGGACTTGTTGAATTAAATCATTTAAAAATTGTTCATCTTGCATCATCTATCTCTGATTATTATCTATTATTGAAAATCCAATTCACTAAAAATAAAAAAGACCGCTAAAAAGCGGCCTTCTTTGAATCTCTAAGCTTATGCAGCTAATGCGCCTTTAGCTTTTTCAGCTAAAGCAGCAAATGCAACTGCATCATGCATAGCGATGTCAGCTAATACGCGACGGTCGATGATCACTTGAGCTTTTTTCAAGCCATCGATCATACGGCTGTATGACAAACCGTTAAGACGAGCACCAGCATTGATACGCGCAATCCATAAAGCACGGAATTGACGTTTCTTTTGACGGCGGTCACGGTAAGCGTATTGACCAGCTTTGATTACCGCTTGGAACGCTACGCGATAAACGCGTGAACGAGCACCATAGTAACCTTTAGCGCGAGCAAGAATTTTTTTGTGACGACGATGAGCCACTACACCACGTTTTACACGAGCCATTTATAATCTCCTTAGATGTATGGGCACATACGACGAACTGATGCAACATCACTTACGTGAACCATTACACAGCCGCGCAATTGACGGATACGCTTAGCAGATTTTTTGGTCAAAATGTGGCGTTTGAACGCTTGTTTACGCTTAAAGCCGTTTGCAGTCGCTTTGAAGCGTTTAGCTGCACCACGGCGAGTTTTCATCTTAGGCATAACAACCTCTTTTGAACACCTGTTCGGAACGTTTGCACCATTGCAAAAACGACCTGCAGGTAAGGGAGCCAGTATTCTAAAGCATAGTAAGCTAAAACAAAAGTAAAATGCTCATTTTTTGATAGCAAATCGTCTCTTTTCTATAAACGTTATTTTCTATAACCAATTCTCAAATTACGAGAAACATCCATAAAATTAACACCTATAATAAATACAAGCTCTTAAATTCAAAAGAATATGACTATACAACATGATGCTTTCGCTGCATTGCGGTACCGAGATTTCTCTATCGTGACCGTTAATCAATTCTGCTTAACACTGGCAATTTTGATTCAGGAAATTATCGTCGCCTATTCACTTTATCAAATCACCCGTGATCCACTCACCTTGGGTTTCATTGGTTTGGCAGAAGCGATTCCATTTATCACGCTGTCTTTATGGGGCGGCTATTTCGCCGACAAATTGAATAAGCAGACCATTATGAAAATCTGCTTATTCTTTTCGATTCCTTTACCTTTAGTGCTTTGGGCGCTGTTCCACTTACATGGTTTAGAAAAAATTGGAATCAGCAGTCTTTCTTGGGGGATCTATGCTGTCATTTTTGCCTTAGGAACCATTCGAGGTTTTTATAATCCATCAGCAACCTCACTCAAACCTTTTCTGATTCCACGTGAACTGTATGCCAATGGTGCAACATGGACCACAATTGGCTGGCAAAGTGGTGTGATCATCGGTCCTATGCTCGGTGGTTTTATGTTGGCTTTTCTGGGGCGTGAAACCAGCTTATTTGCTGTTACAGCTTTATTGGCCACCTGCTTCATCTTAATTACGCGTTTGCAAAAACGTACTTTCCCGAAAATGGAAACGGAGAATGTACTACAAAGCCTGACTGATGGTTTCCGCTTTATCTGGAAAACTAAAATCGTTTTATGGGCGATCTCACTTGATCTAGTATCGGTGTTATTTGGTGGTGTAATTGCATTATTGCCAATTTTTGCCGAAGAAATATTAAAAGTCGGCCCTGAAGGTCTTGGTTATTTACGTGCTGCACCATCTATTGGCGCTCTGATCACCATGATTGCACTGACCAAATTTCCGCCAATGCAACATGCATGGCGAAATATGTTATTAGCGGTAGCAGGTTTTGGTATTTTTACCATTCTGTTCGCCTTCTCAAATCATATGTGGCTCTCATTATTTGCCTTAGCCATGACCGGTGCTTGTGACAGTGTTTCTGTCGTGGTTCGTCAAACCATCTTGCAAATTTTTCCGCCCGAAAATATGCGCGGTCGCGTTGCAGCAGTGAATGGGATGTTCGTTTCGTCGAGTAATGAACTCGGTGCTTTTGAATCGGGTCTTGCAGCCAAATACCTCGGCACAATCACTGCAACTATTCTTGGCGGTTGTATGACACTTGTCGTAGTGAGTTATTGCTGGTTCAAAACCAATGACTTATTCAAAGTCGATATTACTAAAGGTTCGGATCACTAAATAAAAGGGAAAGAGCCCATCTTTCCCTTTCTCATTAAAACAGCCCGAGATATAAAGCATATAACGTTAAATAACGCCCACCTTTGGCGATGGTAACAATCAATAAAAATCGCCAAAAGTTTTCCTTCATCAGTCCAGCAATCAAGGTAATGGGATCACCAATCACAGGCGTCCAACTCAGTAGTAAAGAATAAAAGCCATATTTATGATAAATCTGCTGTGCTTGTAACAACCGTTGTTCTGAAACAGGAAACCACTTTTTATCTTTAAAGTGTTCAATTTTTAGTCCTAGCCACCAATTCACACAGGAGCCCAATACATTGCCTACCGTCGCAACGATGATCAGATAAAAAGGATTGGAAAGCCCTTGTATCAACAGGGTCATTAATACAGCTTCAGACTGTAACGGTAATAAGGTGGCAGCACCGAAGGCTGAGAGAAACAATAACAAATAAGACATCAAAACAAGGTTCTCTCAAACTGGGAGCCACATATCATCAAGAGCAGACCATATAACGTGAACACTATGGATTCAAGGTTAATTTTGCCCAAGTCGCTTCAAGCATCTCCTGCGAAATATCAATCCGAAAGACTGTTTTAATCACATCCTCAAACTCATCAAAGGTAGATAACTCTTTCTTATCAGAGTTTCCTTTGCCATGTGTTCTTAAAACACGATCTTTTAAGGTAATTCGCATTTCGACATTGGCAGTAGATAACATTAAATGCTGGGTAAATAAGGATTCAGGTGAGGTGGAAATATACCAATTCGCAATCAAGGCATCTGCGTCTGCAATCTGCTGTTGGGGGTTAATCGCATAGACATTGATCCATTGATTATGAATACTGACTTGCAGCATATATGTCATTTCCGTCAGCACTGTCGCATCCAGACCACTCTGTGCAAGCTCAACAAATCTGAAAGGTTCGAGTGGTGTCTGCTGTGTTTCACCAATTTGATCAAGAGATAGAACCGTGGTCGGGGTCATTCCCCCAAATCCAGGATCATACAAAAACAATTGCTGATCAATACGTACCAGTGTGACCAAATGAGTTCTCACAGGCGTACTGACAGGCGAGCTTTGATAATAGACCCGTCCTAGCACATTAAAGGCTTCATAGCCCAATTCAGTAAGTACGATTCTGGTCAAGGTACTCTGCTCGAGGCAATAGCCTTCGCGTCCATCAAGCAATAATTTCTGAGCAAGTTGATTAGGTTCTAAAGAGACCCCCTCTCCAAGAAAAGAGGAAAAATTACCGAAAGGAATCGTTTGCACATGGAGATTTAATAAGGTCTTAAGATGATCCAAGGTCGGTAAAAACTCGCCGTCAAAACCAAGCTTTTTTAAATAAAGGGCTGATATTTTTGCTTGCATGATGCTTGATCTTTAATGAACTTAAATCATCGTAGCTTGAACATGCATAGACCAGATGAAAAATTACACAATTATAAAAGAATCAAGCTTACACAATTGAAAGCATGACTTTGCCAAGGATTAGTTTTTGCGTTTAGCTGTTCTGGATCGGACAGAAAAATGCGCGACTGAAAAAATGAATGGAAAAAGAAATGCGATCCAAAATGTAAGATCAGACTTGACCATTTCTTGATACCACGTCAGTTGCATTTCCCCCGCAGAGACTGCTGCCCAGTCAATAGACACAGTAAGGTCAAGATAAATGTATAACAATAGATATACACTTAAAAATCCAACAAACACCCCTGTACTGAAATATGAGTTTCCAGTTTCAAGCTGTAACCAAGCAAATAAAGATGAAAAAATTAAACTGAGACTTCCAATAAAGGCGAAAACAATAAACCAGAAAATATCAATTCCAAGGAAATACTGCATTAGGCTGCATGAAATTGCTGTGATGAAGAGTAATCCCATTGCAATCACCCAATGTTTGAAATAGCAACGCCATCCAGCCTTTTGATTCAGACTCATCCAACTTTGATCGACAAGGCTTTTTGTATCGCAGGGCGAGCTGTTAAGCGTTCAATATAATCTTGCACATATGGGTAGTCTTCAAGTTGAATGCCCTGCCATTCGTAACGCAATGCCCAAGGTAAGATCGCCATATCCGCAATCGAGTATTCACCTGCTACAAACTTTTGACCAATCAACTGTTTGTTTAAGACACTATACAAACGCTTGGTTTCATTCACATAACGATCAATCGCATAAGGAATCCGTTCAGAGGCAAACTTATTGAAGTGGTGATTTTGTCCAAGCATTGGACCAAATCCACCCATTTGCCACATCAACCATTGTTCAACCTCGACTCGCTCTTGCTCATCGGTGGGATAGAACAAACCTGTTTTCCGACCTAAATATTGTAAGATCGCACCCGACTCAAATACTGAAATCGGTTCACCTCTTGGACCATTTTGATCAACAATCGCTGGAATTTTATTATTGGGAGAGATTTTTAAAAAATCAGGCTGGAACTGATCATTTTCCAAAATATTGATGGGGAAAATCTGATATTCAAGTCCCATTTCTTCTAAGGCGATTGTTATTTTATGGCCATTGGGTGTGCCCCAATAATATAAGTCAATCATTTTATATTGTCCTATTCATCGTTATCTTGACTGTTGTTGCGTTATAGCACACTTCCTACTTATTGATCAGTAGACAAGCACGAAAAGAAACAATAAAGCGGTGTTTTCAAAGACAATGTTGCAAAGATTTAAGCTTGATTATCCAAGAATTCTTGGGCTTTCTCTCCGACAAATTTACGGCCAGCATTATTGCCATTAATCCACTCATCTACAGAGAACAAATCAAACATTCCCACTTTAAATAAGGTGGGCACCGCTAAGATCAACTCCTCTTCGACCGCACCGCGAACGCCTGCATTATATAAATTAATATTGTGCAGCATGGTCGCCACGGTACCGGTTTGTACTCGACTGCCATCTTTCAATGTGACTTGTGGTAAAACCTCGCCTTCTTGTACCACTTTTTGATTAATTTCAGAGAGTTGTTGAGTACCAGTAATTGTAGACATGTCTTATTCCTATTTTTAAATAGTGTAATTATTAACACACCCTATCATAGCTTGTTTTTATCTGTTCCAATGATGCTTAGAATTATTTAACAGATTTATCCCAGATTAGGTTATAAATTTTTAGGCATAAAAAAGCACCGCTGAGAGCGGTGCTTTTTTATAAGAAAAATTACTTTTTCTTTTTCGGACCAATTAACATGCCCATTTGACGACCTTCCATCTTCGGCGCTTGTTCAATCACGCCAAATTCAGCAACGTCTGCTTCAATTTTTTGCAATTGAGCCAAACCAAGCTGTTGATGTGCCATCTCACGACCACGGAATCGCAAAGTGATTTTTACCTTATTTCCTTCTTCAAGGAAACGTAAAATTGCACGCAATTTAATTTGGTAATCACCCACATCCGTTGCAGGACGTAATTTGATTTCTTTCACTTGCACTTGATGCTGTTTTTTCTTCGCATCTTTTTGCTTTTGCTTTAAGTCAAATAAGTGCTTGTTGTAGTCCATGATTTTACAAACAGGTGGTTCTGCATTCGCCACAATCTCAACAAGGTCAAGATTAGCTTCTTCTGCAGCACGCAATGCTTCATTTAATGAAACAACACCTTTTTGTTCTCCATCTGCAGCGACGAGGCGTACTTCTTTCGCACGGATCTCATCGTTAATTGCAGGACGGTTACTTTTAGCACCTTGTTGTTGGTTACGGTCAGGCTGTTTAATCTTTATTACTCCACGATGTACCGGCCACGTTCGGCAACGGCAGATTTCACTAAGTCAATAAATGCATCTACTGACATAGTACCTAAATTTTTTCCTGAGCGAGTACGCACATTGACTGTACCTTCTTCAACTTCTCGATCACCGAGAACAAGAAGGTAAGGAATACGCTCTAGGGTACGCTCACGAATCTTAAATCCGATCTTTTCATTTCTCAAGTCAGAAATGGCACGAAGACCATTTTCTTTGAGTTTTGCGACCACTTGTTCACTTGCTTCCGCTTGTGAATCGGTAATATTCATCACACAAGCTTGGATTGGTGCAAGCCAAGGTGGCATGAAACCCGCATAGTGTTCAATTAGTATACCAATAAAACGCTCGAAACTGCCAAGAATTGCACGATGCAACATGACTGGGTGATCACGATCATTGTCTTCTGTCACAAAAGTAGCATCCAAACGCTCTGGCATATTTGGATCACACTGAATAGTACCGCACTGCCATACACGGCCTAAGCAGTCTTTCAATGAGAATTCAATTTTTGGACCGTAGAATGCGCCTTCACCTGGTTGTAATTCCCAAGGTAAACCAGCAGCATCTAATGCATCTGCCAATGCTTTTTCAGCGGTATCCCACATTTCCTCACTACCTACACGCTTTTCAGGACGAGTAGACAATTTCATTTGAATTTCTTCAAAACCAAAATCTTTGTAAACAGCAAGTGTTAACTTGATAAAATCAGAAACTTCTTGTGCAATTTGATCTTTGGTACAGAAGATATGCGCATCATCTTGAGTAAAACCACGAACACGCATAATGCCATGTAAAGAACCCGACGGTTCATTACGATGACAAGAACCAAACTCTGCTAGGCGAAGTGGCAGCTCACGATAAGATTTCAAACCTTGGTTAAAGACCTGTACGTGACATGGGCAATTCATTGGCTTTACTGCATAATGTCTACTCTCTGAATGAGTTGTAAACATATTCTCTGCATAGTTAGCCGCATGCCCTGATTTCTCCCATAACACCAAATCAACGATTTGTGGTGTACGGATTTCTTGGTAACCATTGTCTTGCTGAACTTTACGCATATATTGTTCAAGCACTTGGTAAATAGTCCAACCGTTCGGATGCCAGAACACCATACCCGGTGCTTCTTCTTGCATATGGAACAAGTCTAATGCTTTACCAATTTTACGATGGTCACGCTTTTCAGCTTCTTCAATACGTTTGATATAAGCAGCTAACTGTTTTTTATCAGCCCAAGCAGTACCATAAATACGTTGTAGCTGTTCATTCTTCGCATCACCACGCCAGTAAGCACCAGAGATTTTAGTGAGTTTGAATGATTTTAAGAATTTAGTATTAGGTACATGCGGACCACGGCACATATCTAAATAGTCTTGATGGTAGTACAAGCCCATTTGAGTTTCATTTGGCATGTCTGCAATCAAGCGTAACTTGTATTCTTCGCCGCGTGCTGTGAATTCAGCGATCACATCTTCACGTGGTGTCATCTTTTTGATGACGTCATAGTCTTGGTCGATGAGCTTTTTCATGCGCTCTTCAACCGCTGCCATATCATCCAAAGTGAATGGACGTGGCATCCAGATGTCGTAGTAGAAACCTTCTTCGATCACAGGACCGATCACCATTTTCGCTTCTGGGAACAATTGCTTAACCGCATGTCCTACCAAGTGCGCACATGAGTGACGAATGATTTCTAAACCTTCTTCATCTTTAGGGGTAATAATCTGAACTGTTGCATCTTCTGTGATTAAATCACAAGCATCCACCAAGCGATCATTGATACGGCCAGCAACAGTATTCTTTGCAAGACCAGGACCAATGCTCTGAGCAAGTTCCATCACAGAAATCGGATGATCAAACTGTTTCTGATCACCATTTGGTAAAGTAATGATTGGCATAATAAAATCCTTAAGGAGTGATGCCCTCTACGAAGGAGCATATCACCGCGAGATTATGTATTGAGGCAAGCCTCAAAAAATAAAAAACGGCGGATAAAAAAGTATCGAAGATTTTACACGGGTTTAGCTGTGGATGAAACCTCTGAACCAGAAAAACCCAAGATCAGTTGAGATTCATCTCCGACTAAAGCCTAAATGCTTTAGACTCGATGACAGACTAGCTTAATAGTAATTAATGAAAAGAACAGAAAGGAAGCAAGACACATGGTCAGTGCATATGACGAACTACCCAGAAATCCAGCAAATTTTGTTGCCTTATCGCCGTTACGCTACTTGGAACGGGCTGCTTATATTTATCCCCATCAAGCCGCAATTATTCATGGCGAACGTCAAATCACATGGCAACAAACCTATCAGCGCTGCCGTCAGTTTGCTCATCAATTAACAAATTTGGGTATCCAAAAAAATGATACCGTTTCAGTAATGCTACCCAACATCCCCGCCATGATTGAAGCGCATTTTGCAGTCCCCATGGCTGGCGCAGTACTCAACACCTTGAATACCCGCCTCGATGCCAAAACCATTGCCTTTATGCTCGAACATGCGGAAGCCAAAGTGCTATTGGTCGATCCTGAATTTCGTCAAGTGGCTGAAGAAGCGCTCACGCTTGTCTCACAAGACATTACTGTGATTGATGTCTTTGATACTGAGTTTGATGGTGAACAAATTGCGATTGGTCAATATGAATATGAAGCATGGATAGCACAAGGTGACCCTGCATTTGAATGGCTACTTCCTCAAGATGAATGGGATGCGATTAGCCTCAGCTATACCTCAGGTACCACAGGCAACCCGAAAGGTGTGGTTTACCATCACCGCGGTGCTTATTTGAATGCAGCCAGCAATATTTTGGCCTGTGGCATGAAACCCCGCGCGGTATACCTTTGGACACTCCCCCTATTTCATTGCAATGGTTGGTGCTTTGCTTGGTCAATTGCAGCCAGTGGCGGTACTAATATTTGCCTACGTCGTGTCGACCCCACGTTAATTTTCAAATACATTGCAGCATATAAAGTCGATTATTTCTGTGGTGCACCCATTGTGCTGTCCATGCTAATCAACACGCCAAGCGAACAGAAAACGGCTTTTGAGCATCATGTTGAAGTCATGGTGGCGGGTGCTGCACCACCCGTGGCGATCATCGAGGGGATGCGCAATATCGGTATTAACGTCAATCATGTTTATGGTTTGACTGAAACCTACGGTCCTTCTGCCTTATGTGCGTCACAAGCAGGCTGGAGTGATTTATCTATCCAAGAACAAGCGCAACTCCACTCTCGCCAAGGCGTACCTTATCCATTACAAGACAGCATGCGCGTGCTCGATCCAGACACAATGCAACCTGTGCCCAATGATGGACAAACCATGGGTGAAATCATGTTCCGTGGCAATATCGTGATGAAAGGTTATTTGAAAAATGCTCAAGCCACGGAAGAAGCGTTTAAAGGTGGCTGGTTTCACACCGGTGATTTAGCCGTGAGTCATCCTGATGGTTATGCCAAGATTACTGATCGCTCGAAAGATATTATTATTTCAGGCGGTGAAAACATTTCCTCGCTCGAAGTTGAAGATGTGCTTTATCGCCACCCTGCTGTGCTCACTGCTGCGGTGGTCGCCAAACCTGATCAACGTTGGCAAGAAGTGCCGTGTGCTTTTATTGAACTCAAACAAGGTGCATCCGCATCAGCCGAAGAAATCATTGCACATTGTCAAAAAGAACTCGCTCGATTTAAAGTTCCGAAAGATGTAGTGATTACTGAGATCCCAAAAACTTCGACAGGAAAATTACAGAAATTTATTTTAAGAGAATGGGCCAAGGAACGGGCGGGAGATAGCTCAACAAACTCATAATCAAAAAAAGAAGTTTCCTTGGAAACTTCTTTTTTAGTTTTAGCCTTGTTCAGATAACAAGGCAACTTGTTGAACATAATTCACAAATTTAAGCTTAGACGCTGCAAGCTCTTCTTCACTCACCTGCTGCTTCATATCACGGTGAATTCGCAATACATGCTGGCGTAAGGTATGGCGTTCAGATGCATTAAATACCTTACTAAACTCATTGATGATCGGGTCACCCTGATCAATCATACGATCAACCCAACGCATTAATTGCATTTGCTTTTTAGCACCTTGCTGCGGGGTTAAATAAGATAAAATGATAGTTTCATCTTCATTCCGCAATAATTTACCAATACGTAAAAATTGACGGCGGCGTGCTTCATGCGCACTAATATTTTGTATTTCAAGTAAAGCATCAATGAGACGCTCATCAACTGGAAGTTTCTGAATCTGTTTTTTATTCAGTTGAGCCAATTGCTCACCCAAAGCTGCCATTCGCTGCACAGCTTTTTTTTGCTCAGTTCTACTCGCACGTCCATCTAATGACTCAAAATCTTCATCGGTATAACGCTGGGTACCACGTGCCACTATTACTCTGCCTCGTAAAATTTTGCTGCGAACAGCGTTTGAATTTCTTCCAGTGCCTTGTCTTCATCAGCACCTTCAATTACCAATCTTAATGTGGTGCCTTTACCTGCACCCAACATCAACAATGACATAATATTTTTTGCATCGACCAACTTATCGCCCTTACCAATTTGGATAGAAGAACGGAATTTCGTCGTCACTTCAATAAGTTTACCAGATGCACGAGCATGTAAGCCGAGTTTATTAATTACATCAATTGTTGTGTCTATCATGACCAGTGCTTCATTTCTCTATGTAAGATTTGGACAGCCCATTTTGCCTCAAGGGCTTGTTTGAGTCTATCTACGATATAAACCGAACGATGTTGCCCACCCGTACATCCCACAGAAATGGTCATGTAATGGCGATGCCCTTCTGCAAAAGCAGGCAACCACTTATCTAGAAAAGTATAAATATCTTCAAACATCTCGTTGGTTTGTTGACTACCTTCTAAAAAGCGGCGTACAGGCTCATCTAAACCTGAAAAACGGCGTAATTCTAAATCCCAATGTGGATTTGGTAAATGTCGTACGTCAAAAACATAATCTGCGTCTAACGGAATACCATGCTTATAACCAAAGGACTGTAAAATGACGATTAAATTATCTGACTGTCCAAGCTTAGACAATAAAATATGTTTTAAATCATGAACACTTTTATCAGTGGTATCAATATGTACTGTGGAACGGAATTGTATCGGAATGAGCAATTGCTTCTCTTCCTGAATACATTGCAACAGACTATTAAAACGACTGGCCAAAGGATGTGGTCGACGCGATGCACTAAAACGCGCAATCAAATCTTGATCCTGAGTGGTCAGGTAGATCACATCGACCGAACCATGTCTTTTTAATTGCTCAAAGACATGATCAAACTCTTGCATATCTGCACGGGTACTTCGAATATCGACCCCAAGTGCAAGTTGCTCCAGATTATTTTCATGATCTAGTTTTGCCACAATTTCAGGCAATAACGCCAAAGGTAAGTTATCTATACAATAATAGCCCAAGTCTTCAAGCACTTGTAATGCAGAGGATTTTCCTGAACCGGATTGACCTGTAACGATAAGAATACGCTTCATGGCGTTTTGCCCTTCATTTTTTATGTTTTAAAGTCGATTTGTAGGTTATCAATCAACCGTGTTGAACCAAGCTTGGCTGCAATAAATAACACCAAGTTTTGGTCAAATTGTTGAATAGGTTGTAAGTTGGTTTGTCGAGCTTCCACATAATCCACAACAAAACCCACTTGTGTCAATTGAGCAGAGATATTTTCTAACACTTGTGACAAAGCTTGCCCTTCATGCAATTGCTGTTCGGCTTGTTTGAGCAATTGGTAAATCGTCGGTGCGACAGCACGTTGCTGTTCAGTCAAATACCCATTACGCGAGCTTAAAGCAAGACCATCTTCAGCACGAACAATCGGTACACCAATGACTTCTAATGGTATGTTCAAGTCTTGGACCAACTGACGAATCACAGCCAATTGCTGATAGTCTTTTTGGCCAAAGAAAGCATAGTCTGGATGTACAATATTGAAAAGCTTAGTGACAACAACAGCAACACCATCAAAATGGCCAGGACGCGATTGACCACAAAGATCATCGGTAATTTGACCAATACTGATATTGGTTAAACGCGGTTGAGTACCGTACATTTGCTCAACAGATGGTGCAAAAATAATATCGCACCCCACATCTGCCAATAAACGGCTATCTTGCTCTAAAGTACGTGGATAGCTATCAAAATCTTCGCCTGCACCAAATTGAATTGGATTGACGAAAATACTGACCACGACCACATCACACAGTTTTTTTGCTTCACGCACCAAAGTCAAATGACCTTCGTGCAAATTCCCCATGGTCGGTACAAAACCAATTAATTTTTTTGAGCTGCGCGCAGGTGCCAATGACGCGGTTAAGCCTTGTATTGTTGTTTCAGTTTTCATGAATTAAAGCTCAACTTGAAAAGTATGTTCCTTGGCTGGGAACGACTGATCTTGCACTGCGGCATGATACGATTTAAACGCATCAACAATTGCAGTTTCACCCGCTTGCTCTTTCATAAAGTTGCGAACAAAACGTGCCACGCGACCAAAGGTCAAACCAAGCATGTCCTGTACCACCAGCACTTGACCATCTGTTTCATTGCCCGCACCAATTCCAATCACTGGCGTATTCGGGAATAATTCAGCAATCTCTTTGCCCAGTTGAGCTGGGACACACTCAAGTAATAAAACAGCAGCGCCCGCATCAACCACCGCTTGGCAATCTGCGATCAATTGATCCGCGGCTTCGCGTGTTCTTGCTTGAAGCTTATAGCCGCCAAACACGTGCACAGATTGTGGTGTTAGACCTAAATGGACACAGACAGGGATACCATTACGGGTTAATACCGTAACCAACTCGCTAAGCCAAGCCCCACCTTCGATCTTGACCATTTGTGCACCGACTTGCATCACAGTCTTGGCATTTTTCAAGCCATCTTCAAGCGTTGCATAGCTCATAAATGGCAAATCAGTCATGATTAAGGCATGTGCGTTACCGCGACGTACAGCTGCGGTATGGTAAGCCATATCTTCGACAGTGACAGGAAGTGTAGAGTCTCTGCCTTGAATCGCCATTCCTAGAGAGTCACCGATTAAAATCGTATCAATTTCAGCCAATTCCATCGCTTTCGCCATACTTGCATCATAGCAAGTGAGGCATGAGAACTTACGTCCTTCGGCTTTAAACTTTCTTAAGTCACTTAGACTAATCATGATGATGTCCTCTACAGGCGTTTCCAGAACGAAACAGTCTTAAGCACTTGCCCAAGACTGGTCTGCTATTACAGTCAAGTTTGCTTGCTGCACCAGTTCTAAATCTTTTAATGAATGTCCATTTAATTGTAAATGAGCATCTAAATCTAATAAGGGAATAATCACAAAATCGCGTTGCAAGAGACCAATGTGCGGCACGGTCAAACGTTCATTTTGGATCTGCTCTTGACCATAGATTAATAAATCCAGATCAAGCGTACGTTCTCCCCAACGTCGTAACCGGACACGTCCAGACTCTTGCTCAAATTGTTGTAATTGATCAAGTAAAGCAAGTGGTGCTAGTGTGGTGTCCAATTGAACAACGGCATTTAAATAGTTGGGTTGATCTTGCGGTCCCATCGGCGGACTTTGATAAAGTCGTGATACCTGTACAGCACCCAAGGTCGTGAGCTTCGCAACAGCTTCACTCAGAATCTGTTGCGAATCACCTAAGTTACTACCCAAACCGATGTAGGTACGAATGGTCATTGTGTCGGTCCGAAAACAACATGGCTTAAATCGCGTTGTACACGTTTACGCTTGAGAATCGGATGATCCGCATTGATTTGACCTGAAGTCGAAGATGCTTTTTCAATAAAGCGACTGGCCGACTCATCAGCTCTAACACGCTCTTTTTTGCCTCGACGACTTCTCGGCTCAGGTACATTGACCAAAGGCTCAATTTCAGCAGTCTTCGGCTCATCCACCTCAGCTGCTTTACGACGTGTCTTACTACGTTGACGGTTGTATTGACGAATCACCGCTTCTTTTTGGTCTGTGGTCATTTCTTGGTAGGCTTCCCACCAAACGCCCATACCTTCAGTACTGCTATCACCTGATTTTTCCCGCAACAGCAGGAAGTCAAATCCTGCACGGAAACGCGCATGTCCAGCCAGTGCTTCGATTTGTTGTGGTTTTGGATTGAGCAAACGGGTTTGCATTTCCCAAACCTCACGAATAAAGGTTTCAGCAAAACGCGGAATGATGGTGCGCGTCGCTTGACGCTTCAACACATCCAAACCAGCTTGTGCACGCGCTTCCGCAGGCACAACCCCTTTACTTAGATAGGCATCACAACGCTCTAAAAATGGCTTCCATAACAATACAGCATAGAAAAATGCTGGATTAATGGTTTTACCAACTTGAATTCGCTGATCGGTATTCCGTGCTGCACGCTCAATAAAGGCGGTAAGATTCGGTGGAATTTCAGCAAACAGCTGTTTCCAAACACCAAACTCAATCAACATCGGTAGAACACGGGTGAGATGTCCCATAGTGAATAGTTTTTGAGACTCATCATATAAACGATGTGGCGAGACATCACGCAACAATTGCGTCATCTCAGCATCAAAAACATCAAGAATGGATTGATCAATTTTAAAATTCAATTTTGCGGCAAAGCGCAAAGCACGCAACATGCGCACAGGATCTTCTTCAAAACGCTGTGCAGGTTCCCCCAGAAAACGTAAGGTACGCGTATTGATATCATCTACTGCATGGCAGAAATCAAGTACAACCCCTTTTCGTGGCTGGTAGTACAAAGTATTGATCGAAAAGTCTCGACGAGCAAAGTCTTGCTCAATCGTTCCCCAGTTATTATCACGAAGAATCATCCCAGATGCACTGGTGACTGCTTTTTTCGGTGGAGCACGGAAGGTCGCGACTTCGATCAGTTCGCGACCAGAATATACATGTGCTAACTCAAAACGTCGTCCGATAATTCGGCAACGTCGACCAAAAACCTCTTTGACTTGGGCTGGTGTAGCATTAGTAACCGCGTCAAAATCCTTTGGATTAAGACCTAACATCATGTCTCGAACACCACCACCCACAATATATGCCTCGTAGCCTGCTTTTGTCAGGCTATCAATCACATCTAGAATTGAGGAAGGGAGTTGAGTTGTGGACAAACCACATTTTGACGCACGCAAAGTTTGCAAAAGACACTGTCTCCTACGTCAGGACGTAAATAACAATTTGTCGCTAATCATAGCTCTAACACACACAAAGGGCAATTTATTCTGTTGGAAGTTTCAACAGTTCAGTCTGCCTAATCAATCCGATTTCTACAGTTCCAAGTTCATAACATGAGCCTTGCTCTATTTTTTTCAAGTAATTTTGGCCCAATGCCTTTGATATTCATTAACTCGTCAACCTGTTTAAAGCCACCATTTTTTTGCCGATACTCCATTATGGCTTGCGCCTTTTTCTCGCCAACACCATTTAATAGCTGTAATTGCAGCAAACTCGCTTGGTTCAGGCTTATTTTATCGCCCTGAATATTTACAGATGATGGAACTTGCTTTGAAGTGTGCTGCTGCGTTGGTCGAGATAAATAATAAGCATTGTCCGACTGCTTCGCCAATTGCTGATCACGCGCTTGCTGCTGTGCTTTCCATTGCTGATAAGATTGGTCAAACTGCTGTGCGTGGAGGTGTGAAGCACCTCCCAAGCACAGAATAAAGCCTATAAAAAAATTAAGTTTGCTGCGGAGATGCGGCAACTTCATTGTCTTTCTCCTGAGATTTTAATTGTTGTTTAGCTTGCTCCCAGAGTTCGTCCATTTCAGCCAAACTCATTGCTTGCAAGTCTTTCTGTTGTTGTTGAGCTTGTTGTTCAATAAAAGCAAAACGGCTTCTAAATTTATGGATTGTTGCCAGTAGTGCGGTCTCACTCGACACCCCCAACTTTCTCCCCACATTGATTAAAGAAAATAAACAATCACCGAACTCTTCTTGAATATGATCAACATCTTGGCTTTTTATTGCCTGTTGTAACTCTTCTAACTCTTCATCTAATTTGGCATAAGCATCATCCACACTTTCAAAATCAAAGCCTAACTGAGCTGCTTTGCTCTGAATTTCATGTGACTGAACCAAGGCTGGCGCATGTTTAATCTCATCTAGCCTTGACTGTATTTTACCTTGTTTTTCTTGTTGTTTGATTTGTTTCCACAACTCACTGACCTGCTCGGAATCCAAATTTTGATATTTTTCAGCCTGAAATACATGCGGATGGCGACGAATTAATTTTTCACTAATGGCTTCCACCACATCTTGAAAGTTAAATAATCCTTTTTCATCAAACATTTGAGACTGGAAGACCACTTGTAATAATAAATCACCGAGTTCATTGCGGATTTCATTCACCTCACCAGAGCGAATTGCAGCCTCAACTTCATATGCCTCCTCAATGGCATATCGTGTCAAACTTTCAGGGGTTTGTTGTTGATCCCACGGGCATTTTTGTCTTAACTCTTGCATGATTGCCAATAATTTTTCCATGATGATCTCCAAACCCAAATAAGCAAATTGTTGCAGCACCAAGCTGCATATGCGTAATATACACGCACGCAAAAATTATCAATATAAAGCAAGGGAAAGTCATGCCATATAGTGTTTTTATTAGTGGGGCCGCTCAAGGGATTGGTGCTGAAATCGCACGTTTATTTCACCAAAAAGGTTTCAAAGTTGGCATCTATGATATCAACCAAGAACAAGCCCAAGTCTTAGCTGAACAACTTGGAGAGAATGCCAAAGCAGGCTATCTCGATGTAAGTAATCATCGTCAATGGCAGATCGCCCTACAGGAATTTAAAAGCTGGGCCGGTGAACTAAATATCTTGGTCAATAATGCAGGGATTCTCTATTCAGGTGCATTTGAAAACACCCCAATTCAATCACATCACCGCACCATTGATATTAACGTTAAAGGCGTTTTGAATGGTTGTCATGCAGCCTTGCCCCATCTGCAACAAACCAGCTTTGCACGTGTGATCAACCTTTCTTCAGCATCCGCGATTTATGGTCAAGCAGATTTAGCATCTTACTCTGCCAGTAAGTTTGCTGTTCGCGGTTTAACCGAAGCCTTGGACGTGGAATGGCAAAAGTATAATATTCGCGTCTTAGATGTGATGCCGCTATTTGTACAAACCAATATGGTAAAAGACATGGATGCTGGTAGCATTCAAAATATTGGTGTGGATCTCACCCCAGCAGATGTGGCAAAACAAGTACTGCATTTGGCGCAACAAAAAGACTATGCCTTGCTTCCAACCCACACCCCTGTTGGGATAAAAACCAAACTGATGTATCAGTTATCCAGCCTGAGCCCACAGTTCTTAAACCGACTCACCAATCTCTTTTTAGCGAAGCGCTAAAAAAAAGAGGCTTTAAATAGATTAAAGCCTCTTTTTAATAACTTGAATCATTAATTGCTAAAACAGCCTAAACGGCAAATCGTGAATCCCACCCATTCACCTATCAGATGTTCATCACTTGAAACCACAACATCTTCAACCTGTAAAACCTGACAATCAACGACAACGGGATTCACATCAATAATTTGACCAAATGCATGATAAGCCCAACCGCTAAGATGCACTAAACCATACTTTTGTTCAGCGTTATTGTTGAATATTTCATCCCAGCTTTCATCATCAGAACACTGTATCGACCAGTCAAAATCAAAACAGTGCTGCTCCTCGTTCTTCACCTCATCAAGGCTAAACTCATCAAATACATGATAGATCTGTTGATCAACCTCGATCACAGCAGCTAAATATCGCCCTCTAGTCGAGATTAACTTTGCACGAGGCATCGTATGATCATCCTTTCAGAAATATGATGAATTAGCTTCCTTGAACCAAACGTCTGGCACTGATAATCCCTGGTTGCTGCTCTAAACGAGCAAGCAAACGAGACAGTTGTGCCAAACCTTTGACTTCAATCAACAACTTCATATTGGCAATACCATCTGCTTCAGAAATGGTATTGACCTGACGAATATTGATTTGGTCTGAGAAAATCACCTGTGTCAGATCTTTCAGTAAACCACGTCGATCATAAGCTTCCACCACGATCTGCACACTCTGACCACGCGTTGGCTGCATTTCCCAATCGGCTTCAACAGCACGTTCAGGCTCTTGTGTGGTCATACGTAAATAGTCAGGGCACGCAATCTTATGAATACTGACACCACGATTCAAGGTGATATATCCGCCAATCGATTCGCCATGGACTGGCTGACAACATTGTGCAATATGCAATTCAACATTATCCAAACCATCAATCAAAATCCCATGTGCCGATAATGTATGACTTGCACGTGGGTTTAAAGCGGGTTTTAACACCAGCTCTGGCTCGTCCTGATCCAAGTGCATCTGACGATTGACTTGATTCATCAAGGCATGCAGACTGATATCACCGCTAACCAAGGCAACCAGAATATCATCACCTGCTTTCAGATTGAAATGCGATGAATAATCTTTCAGATCAATACTTTTCGGGTGAATCGCTAAACGTGCCAACTCTTTATTAAGTAACTCACGCCCAACTTCAACATTCTTACTGCGATCTTGTTGTCTAAACCAATGACGTAGCTTGTCACGTGCACGTGCGGTTTTGATATAACCCAGCGAGTTCACCAACCAGTCACGGTTCGGTTCACGATCTTTCTTGGTTAAAATCTCAACCTGTTCACCGGTCTTTAAGGTGTAAGTTAAGGGCACATAACGTTGGTTTACACGTGCTGCATAGCACTTATTGCCGACTTCGGTATGCACATGATAAGCAAAGTCTAGAACGGTTGAGCCACGTGGCAACTCTTTGATGTCTCCATCACGACTAAACACATAGATCTTTTCAAAATTCTCAAAATCTTGAATTTGATCAATGCCATTCGACTCGTCATCCTCACCATGTGGGGTGGTTTCAGTACGCTCTTGATAATGCTCAAGCACGGCACGTAATGAATGCAAACGATCATTAAAAGAATGATCTGTATTCTTGGCACCTTCTTTATAGTTAAAGTGCGAGCACACCCCAAGCTCTGCTTCGTTATGCATCTCAAAGGTACGGATTTGTACTTCTAAAGACTTATTCTCAGCAATCACCGCGGTATGCAATGAGCGATAACCATTGGCTTTCGGATTAGTGACGTAGTCATCAAACTGGTTTGGAATATGACGCCATATCTGATGTACGATACCCAAAGCGTGATAACAATCAGGGACACTTTTCACCAATACACGCACTGCACGGATATCGTAAAGCTGATCGAAGCTCAGATTTTTGCTTTTCATTTTTCGATAAATCGAATAAATGTGCTTCACACGCCCGGTGATTTCGGCCTGAATATCATAAGCCGCCAGTTCAGTTTTCAATTTATCGATGACAAACTGAATATACTGCTCACGCTCCAAACGTTTTTCGTTCAATAAAGATGCAATTTCTTTATAACGTTCTGGGGCTAAATAACGAAAGGCAAGATCTTCCAATTCCCACTTGAGCTGGGCAATCCCTAAACGGTGTGCCAATGGAGAATAAATGGTGAGAATTTCGCGTGCCACACGCTCCTGACGCTCTTTGCTTGCAGTCGCCAGCTCACGCAAAGCATAGGTCCGCTCTGCCAGTTTGATCAGGACAACACGAACATCTTCCGTCACTGAAATCAGCATTTTATAAATGCCATTTAAGTGTTCGCGCTGGTTATTATTAAAATGATCTTCTAGACGTTTATTCTTTTCAATCAACTCAGACAGTTTACCCATTGCAAGTGTGCCTTGAACCAAAGCCAAAACTTGCTCGCCAAACTGTTGTTGAATATCCTCTAAGGTAATCAACCCTTCACGTACACTACGATACAACACCGCCGCTGAAAGCGTATCTTCATCGACATGTAAATGGGCCAGAATATCCGCCATGCCAATACCAGTACTAAAGGTATTGATACGATGATTTTCCGTTGCTTGTAACTCTTTTGCTAAGGTCAGCTCCGCAACCTGTTGAAGTTGCTTCAGCTCTGCCCCATCCAAAATACCACGCACTCGATCTAGCCAAGAGACTAGACTACTTTGCGCTTCAGCGGCATGTTCTACAGTCGCTTCCTCAGACAGCTCTTGGAGCCGTCCAGGTAACTGCTCACGTACTGTGACCATACCTTTCTCCTCTGGATATGTAACTCATTTTTTAATCGTTTATCTCTTCGATTTTTTCACGCCGTTCAACTTTTTCAAACAGGGCAATCGATTCAACATGTTCAGTATGCGTAAACATGTCCATGACTGCTGCTTTCTTCAATTGATAGCCATATTGTGCCAGTACACCTGCATCCCTTGCCAGTGTTGATGGGTTACATGAAACATAAACGATTCTTTTCGCTCCAAAATTAGGTACATATTGCATAACTTCAAATGCACCTGATCGTGGAGGATCAATTAATAATGCATCAAATCCTTGTTTCGCCCAAGAATGATGCGAAAAGTCTTTTGTTAAATCTTGTGAAAAGAACGCTGCCTGAGACAAATGATTTGCTTGCGCATTCTCAGTTGCTCTGTTGACCATCTCATCACTCGCCTCAACGCCGACCACTTGACCTGTCTCACCCACACAACGTGCAATCGGTAGAGAAAAATTACCTAATCCACAGAATAGGTCAAGTACTCTTTCCCCTTTCTGTAATTGAAGCAATTCACATGCCAACTGAATCATCTGCGCATTTACACCACTGTTGACCTGCGTAAAATCTAAGGGTGAAAACGCAAATTTGACTGCAAAATCATCCAAACTGTAATGCAAACGCATTGCCGCTTGCGAATCATCCACGCGATGTAAACTATCCGCCCCTTTTGGCTGCAAATACAACTGCCATCCTTTGAGTAACGTAAATTGACGTAATTGGTTGACATCCGACACATTTAATTCATCTAAGTGGCGAATTAATAATGCAACCTCAGTGTCTCCCATGGCTAATTCTATATGACCAATATGCGCTTTGCCTGTAAGACTTTCGAGTAGTTTCTTAAGTTCTGGTAAACATTCAGATAAGGTTTGATCAAGTACCTTACACTGCTGAATTTCAGTTAAATGATTACTATGATGCTCACGAAAACCCATCACCAAACGATTTTGCTTGGCAATATAGCGCACCCCGATTCGGGCACGGCGACGATAATCTGCTTTAACCGAACGAATCGGGTCTAACCATTGTTCTGGCTGTAAGCCTGCAAAATGTTGTAAGTGAGATTTTAAAACATTCTGCTTTAACAAAATCTGTTCATCAGGATGAATGTGCTGCAAGCTGCAGCCGCCACACACCCCAAAATGCGGACACATTGGATCGACTCGACTTTCAGCCGCTTCACTTTCCAGCGTGATCATGTCCGCCTCTTCTAGACGTGAAGTTTGATTGGTAATTTTTGCCTGCACCGTTTCCCCGACAAGGGCATAACGGATAAAAACTTTCTTGCCGTGTTTTTCTTTAGGATGATCTGGATGTGTCCCATAATGCGCAATACCACGCCCCTCATGAGAAAAAGCTTCAATCTGGAAGGTATATGTTGGATATTGAGCTGGACGTTGTTTGGCTTTGTGTTTCAAAAGATGAACCTAATTTTTTGGCGCAAAAGTATCTGCGGTGAATACAGTATATTGCGATGTTTGCTGCCATACCTGTAAAAATTCTGTTTGTTGCGTTTGCGTTTGTAAATAAGCAATCGTTGATTGCAGTAACTGCTGGTGATCTGGTTGATTCAATTGGCCTTTTAACAATAACCAACGAATATAGAGCAACCATGTATTCAACACATCGCCTTCACAATAACGGGTCAATTCTAACCATTGTTTGTTACGTACATATTCAGGCACGTGATAGCCAGTTTCACCGCGTTTCCCAGGGAAACCGAGTAAACAAGCCATATCATCCAATTTTTGGAAATTACGGCCATTAAACATTGCCATCACATCCATCAAATCAACATGACGATGGTGGTAACGGTTCTGATAATTATTAAAACGCTTTTGATGATCAATTTCACCTTGATCAAACAGGCTAGGTGCAGACAAACCATGATACATAGCGCGAAATAGAATGACAGGCAAATCAAATTGCGAACCATTCCAACTGACTAATGTGGGTTGTTTCTTGTCAAAGATCGATAAGAATTTTGCCAACATTTCAGCTTCGCTATGCTGCTCCTGACTAAATGAAAATAGACGAAAGCCTTTCTCATCAACCCACAATCCAGAAATACACACAATTTCATGCAATGGTAAACGTTGAAAATCCATGCCTGACTCTTGGCGACGGATTTTGGTCAGTGCCTGTTCAACATCGGCTTCGGGTAAATCAAGATGATAAAGATGCGCACCTGCCTTTAAATCGGTCAGTGTCTCAATATCAAAAACTAAAATCGGAAAACGTAAATTCATTTTAGGAACGCCTTAAATCCCTCCCAACCTCCCTTTATAAAGGGAGGAGATCCCCCCTCTTTTAAAAAGAGGGGGTTAAGGGGGAGATTCTAATCTTGTACTGAGAATAATCCCGTTGATAAATAACGATCACCGCGGTCACAGATAATGCAGACAATCACCGCATCAGGATATTCTTCAGCAATCTTGATCGAAGCCCAAACTGCACCACCAGAAGATGTTCCTGCACTGATGCCCTCAGTACGTGCCAGCTTACGCATGGTTTTTTCCGCTTCAATCTGTGGAATATCGATAATGCGATCGACACGGCGACGATCAAAGATAGTTGGCAAATACTCTTCCGGCCAACGGCGAATCCCCGCAATGCTTGAACCCTCTGAAGGTTGTAAACCCACAATTTGAATATCAGGGTTTTGCTCTTTGAGATATTTAGAGACACCCATGATGGTTCCCGTTGTCCCCATTGAGCTAACAAAATGGGTAATCTTGCCACCCGTTTGCTTCCAGATTTCTGGACCAGTCGTCAGGTAATGTGCTTCGACGTTGTCTGGATTACCAAACTGATTCAGCACAAAGCCTTTGCCTTCAGCCTGCATTTGTAAAGCAAGGTCGCGTGCACCTTCCATGCCTTGCTGTTGCGTGACTTCAATCAGCTCTGCCCCATAGGCCAACATCGCATCTTTACGTTCTTGGCTCATATTGTTCGGCATGATCAGCTTCATTTTATAGCCGCGCATAGCCGCAACCATCGCCAAAGCAATCCCAGTGTTACCACTGGTTGCTTCGATCAGGGTATCCCCAGGTTGAATTTGTCCACGCTTTTCCGCTTGAACAATCATGTTATAGGCAGGGCGATCTTTCACCGATCCTGCTGGATTATTACCTTCTAATTTTGCTAATACCGTGGCTTGGGTATGACACGCTAAACGTTGCAAACGTACTAAAGGGGTTTTACCGACATAATCATCCAGTAAAAATTCATCTGCTAAAAAATCAGTTTGCGTATTCGTCATGATCGACACCGATATCAAGGTGGCGCCTATTGTATGAAAAAAATAGAGATACTGCACCTTTTCACTATGCTTTTTATTGGCAAGCAGATGTCCTTGATTTTCACAAAGCGTGCTAAGATGTTGCGCAGAATGATAAATCTGACCGTACTATGTCAAATTTCAATAAGACCATATCGAAACGCTTACGCCTCAATCATGCTTATGGGCAATTGATTGCACTGATTTTAGTGCCGATTGCCATCTTGACAGGTGTTGGTATTCTTTGGGTTTTATCCGAAACAACCAGCTCCGCAAAATCACAACAACGCTCTGATGCTTCAGCCATTTTGGCGCGCTACCATCAAACTGCGAATGATTTATTAAAACTGGTACAAGAACAACCCGATCAGTATGATCGTGCTCAAAACATCATGCAGAAAATGTTTGATGAAAAAAACCTACAGCGCGCAGTACTGATTGATAATCGTGGTCAGACTTATTTAAGCGTTGGCTATCAAAACAATCGCTTTTGGCCGAACTTTCCAGAAAACAGCAACTTCTTTGGTCCAATTTCGCATAATCACAACAGCATATATGGTTCGAAGCTCGACAGTGGTGACCCTAACGCTGTTTGGCTAATGATTGAATTAGACAACCAACCTCTTGAATTGGCTCGCTATAAAATTCTACTGTCCTTGGTCGTGACTGGGCTGATCACCATACTGATTCTGCTGTTCTGTTTAAACGTATTCTCTCGTCGTTGGCTCGCACCGTTGTATGAAATTCGCATGCAAATGCAACGCCTCAACGCCGATACCCTAGATCAGCATATTGTCGTGAACAGTACGGGTGAACTGCGTTTGCTGCAACGTGATATTGCCAATGTGGTAAAACGTCTGCACTTTAGTTTTTTAGAATTAAAAGAACATACCGAACAAACCGAAGAAGACTTACGTCGAACACTCGATACCCTAGAAGTTCAGAACATTACCTATCGTCAGGCACGAGACCAAGCGATTTCATCAAACCAATCCAAGTCGGTGTTTTTGGCCAATATCAGTCATGAACTTAGAACGCCTTTGAACAGTATTGATGGCTTTATTCACTTATTACTGCGTCAGCAGAATCTGAGTAATGAGCAAAATCTTTATTTGCAAACCATCCGAAAATCATCTGCACACTTATTGGCACTGATTAACGATGTATTGGATTTCTCTAAAATTGATGCAGGCAAACTCGAACTTGAAACTGCACCCTTTGACCTTGAAGAAGCCATTTTCGATGTGATGGATATGCTCTCGCCTTTGGCGGCACAAAAACATATCAATATGGCCTTCTATTACGCAGAGAATATTCCAAAGCATGTGGTGGGAGATGCATTACGCTTTAAACAGATCCTGACCAACCTGATTTCCAATGCGATCAAGTTCACGCCTGATGGTGAGATCATTGTCCGTGTACGTATGGAAGATGATGAGATCGGGCAATGTTTACTGCACTTCAGTGTCCAAGACAGCGGGATTGGTCTGAGCGGTACAGATCGTAAAAAGTTATTTGAATCGTTCTCTCAGGGCGATGCTTCAGTTACCCGCCAATTTGGCGGAACAGGACTTGGTTTAGCAATTTCCAAACAGCTGGTGCATTTGATGCACGGTCAAATTGGCTTTGAAGATAACCAAGAACGTGCACCGACTGAGAAAGGTTCAACCTTCTGGTTCACGGCTTCATTTAAAGTTGAAGAACAAGATGAGTTTGTTGAACACCCTCGTTTCGATCATTTACAAGTGGTATCGTATCTTGCCCACCCTGCAACGGCCAGCGTACTACGTTCATACCTTGAGAATTATCATGTCTCTCATATTGAGACACAATCCATTCTGGACTTATTCAGCCGTTTAAATCACCTGAATCAGCAGGAAAACACCTGGTTAATTGTAGATCATAGTGGTGATACAGAGGCCTTACTCAAAGAGATTCGTCAACGCTATCATGGCAACTTAGCGGTTTATGGTTACCAGATGAGTCTTGAGCCGAATATGCTCAACGAATATCGTGCTCGCCCGCTGTATCAACCGTTGAGTCGTCGTGAGTTGGTCCAGTTACTTGGCAATGAACCTGTTTTTGAGCAAGAACCAGAAGACTTTAATGGCCAAGGTTTACACATTTTGGCTGTGGATGATCATCTGCCTAATTTGATTGTACTTGAAGCCTTACTCGGTGAGCTCAATGTCACCACCACCAAAGCCTTGAGTGGACAAAAGGCCATCGACATCATTCAAGAGCGCATCGAACAAAAATCGCCGCCGTTTGATTTGGTATTTATGGACATTCAAATGCCGGTGATGTCGGGGATTGATACCACTCGTGCCATTCGCTCATTGGAGTCAACGCTCGATAATGGAATGCAACTGCCAATTATTGCACTCACAGCACATGCTTTGGCCGATGAAAAGCAGAAACTACTCAAAGTTGGGATGAATGATTATGTGACCAAGCCGATTCAGATGGAGCAAATCATTCAAATTTTGACGCATTGGACCAAAAATAACTTCAGTGCCCAACCTGCGAGCATTGAACCCAAGCGACCAATTGAATCTATTGATCCTCAAATCCTAAATTGGCAACAAAGCGTACAACTTGCAGCCAACAAAGAAGATCTGGCGCAAGATCTATTGAATATGCTGGTGGATAGTTTCGATACGGAACTGGCGGAAATGCAGCAATTGATTGAAATGGAAGATTTTCCACAACTCGAGCATGTCCTACATCGTCTTTATGGCGCGACCCGCTATGTCGGTACGCCAAACTTACAGCAAGTCTCAGGTGAGTTTGAACAATTTGTCTCGACCTTACGTAAAGAACGCCGTAAAGCGGATGATGTGTTTATTCGTGAAACTACGCATCGTTTCAATGAACTCAGCACGGCGATTGAACAAGTGAGACAAGCGGCTAACTTGATCCTACATGCGCATGACTCGTAAAACTGTGAGTTGGGATATTGGATAGTCAATGATTAAAATACAGGCCGTCTTTTTGTGACTGCCCTGTCATGTTTCAACCTAAAGACTCGTGCTATGCTGCCAAATCAAATCAAACACAATAAGAGTAAGGCAGATGGCACTTTTACGCGTTGAAAAGAACAATGGAATCGCAACAGTTTCCCTAAACCGACCTGACAAACGTAATGCAATGAGCTTTGCCTTACTCAAAGAGCTGGTGGCAACTGCCAAAAAAATTGAAAAAGATCGTTCAATCCGCTGTGTCATTCTCACTGGTGAAGCACAAGTCTTTAGTGCAGGCATCGACCTTTCTGATTTAAACAATCCTAAAAATACTGCTTTTGCCGCATGGGAACTGATCAAACCAGGGCAAAGTCTGTTCCAAAAAGCCTTTCTGATCTGGCAGAACCTGCCGATCCCTGTGATTGCAGCAATCGAAGGCTATTGCTTTGGTGCAGGCATGCAGCTCGCACTTGCAGCGGATATTCGTATTGCAACGCCAAGCACGCAAATGTCAATCATGGAAAGTCGTTGGGGCCTTGTACCAGATATGGGGCTCACCCGTTCATTGAAAGGACTGATTGGCGTTGATTTGGCTAAAGAACTGACCTTAACTGCACGTATCTTTGATGCTGAATATGCCAAACAAATTGGTTTAGTGACCCATTTAGACAATGATCCATTAGCAAAAGCAAACATCATTGCGGAAGAGATTTTACAACGCTCACCAGATGCCATTATGGCAGCCAAACGGGTGTTAGATGCGATGGAGCACCAACCTGAAAAAGCATTACGTTTGGAAAAACTTTGGCAGCTCAAACTACTTTTAGGTAAAAACAGTAGTCTGGCACGCAAAAAGGACAAGAACCCTGAAGTTCAATTCCTGCCGCGCCAATACAAATAATTCCGACTGGAGAATATTCACATGCATGCGAATCAAAAAACACCAATCGCTTTCTTGGGTATGGGTTTAATGGGCACACGTATGGCCAGCCGACTCTTACAAGCAGGTTATCCTGTGGCGGTCTGGAACCGTAGTCCACTTGCATGTGAACCTCTGCAGCAACAAGGTGCATTACACTTAAAGCTAAATGACATCGGCAGCTACCCTGTTATTTTGACCTGTTTAGCCGATGATCAAGCGGTGCAAAATGTTTTCGCCCAAATTCAACCATATTTGAAAGCTGAACAGATCATCGTTGATTTCTCCAGCTTATCGGTCTCTGCGACTCAACAATTGGCTCAATCTGCTCAACAACACCAGGTCACATGGATTGATTCGCCCGTATCAGGCGGAACCATGGGCGCGGAACAAGGTACATTGGTGATTTTTGCAGGAGGTGATGCTAAGACGATTGAGCAGCTCACCCCGATTTACAATGTACTCTCACAGCGTGTTACCCGTATGGGAACATCAGGTACAGGACAAGCGACTAAAATTTGTAATCAGCTGATTGTTGCCGCCAATAGCACCCTGATTGCAGAAGCTGTCGCCCTTGCCAATCAAGCAGGCGTCGACACTGCATTACTTGCACCTGCTCTTGCCGGTGGTTTTGCCGACTCAAAACCCTTTCAAATCCTTGCACCACGTATGGCAACACATACTTTTGAGCCAGTACAATGGAAGGTGCAAACCCTATCAAAAGATTTAAACAATGCATTACTTCTGGCACAGAGTTTTAACTTAAAGATACCTGTGGCACAAAAAGCTCTATTACAGTTACAAGCTCACCAAGAAAATGGCTTTGCTGATAAGGATTTAGCGACTATCATCAAAATTACAGAACAATAATTATTGATTCAGGGAGTCTGAAAATGAGCCATCTTGCAGTCAATTTATCCATGATCTTCACTGAAGTTCCTTTAATCGAGCGTTTCGCCTTAGCACACGCTCACGGTTTTCAGCATGTAGAAATTCAATTCCCCTATGAACTCGATGTGATTGATATTCGAACTCAACTTGAGCAACACAATTTGTCCCTCTGCCTGATTAATGTTCCTGCGGGTGACTTGATGCAAGGCGGCAATGGACTTGCAGGTGTGCCGGGGCGAGAAATTGAATTTCATCAAGCGCTTGAGTTGGCCATTCGTTATGCCACTGCATTAGATGTGCCACGCGTCAACATTCTGGCAGGTAAACAACCGCTGGATGCAGATCTGCTGCCTTGTCTCAACACACTTGCAAGTAATTTAAAACTGGCGTGTCACATGCTCACCGAACAAGGTATTGAACCCGTTTTTGAAATGATTAATGGCACTGATATGCCTCGTTTCTTGGTTCAAAATATTGCCCAAGCCCAAGAAATGCTGGAAGCCATCAATCATCCTGCCCTAAAAATGCAATATGACTGTTACCACATGGCCATGATGGGTGAAGATGTATTAGCGGGATTACAGGAAAATATCGATCAGATTGGGCACATCCAATTTGCCGACTGTCCAGACCGCCATGAACCTGATACTGGAAATATCCCCTACAAACAAATCTTTGACTGGTTACAGCAAAGTGGCTACCAAGGTCTTATTGCAGCGGAATACAGACCAAAAATTCAGTCAGATCAATCTTTTGCATGGAAAAATAAGTATTTTTCCAATGATGTGAATACATAAACTGTTACTGCTAAAATTTGAACTTTTTAGAGAAAAACGGTATATTTGATGATGAGTAATTGTCAGGAAAATATACCCTCTATGAATTTAGAACCATCGCCCAGCGCTTCTAATTCTCACGACCTAAAAATCAAAACAGCGAACAAAGATGTACAAGCGTGCCTAAACGTTGTACATGAAGCTCTCACTGATGTAAAAGCCAAAGATATTCTTGAACTTGACGTAAGTACGATCAGTAATGTTGCCGATGCAATTGTGATTGCAAGCGGTACATCGACTCGTCATGTTAAAGCCCTTGCAGACAATGTTGCTGATGAAGCACGTAAAGCAGGTTTCCGCCCAATCGGTGTCGAAGGTGAACGCGATGCTGAGTGGATCTTAATCGACCTCGGTTTTGTTGTGGTACATGTGATGTTACCAACCGCGCGTAAGTTCTACGACTTAGAAAGCTTATGGCGTGCACCCGAATCTGTAGCGTAAAGCTCCTCAAAAAAAGCGACCGAATAGGTCGCTTTTTTTATAGCGAATTCAAGTCAAAAATAGCTCTAAACAAGAACACCTAACAAGCCGATTTAGCCCTAAATTTCCGACCATTCGTTGTAAAATATAATCGCAGTGCTAGTATTAAATACTCTCTTCAAGTACAGCTAGAATAAGATGAAAGATTCAGCCGCATGGATTGAAACACTCCATAAGATTACTGGATTGGCTCAATCAGGTTTGCACTACAGCAAAGATGTATACGATAAAGAGCGTTATGAGCAATTACTTGATCACGTCCGTACCCTGATTGAATTAAAAGAAATTGATACCACTCATTTTATTTCCAATGTCTTGCAAGATATTGGCTATGCAACACCCAAAATCGATGTGCGTGCTGTTGTCTTTAAGGACAATAAACTGCTATTAGCCAAAGAGACACAGGATGGCTTATGGTCTATTCCTGGAGGTTGGGCAGATGTTGGCTATTCCGCTGCTGAAAATGCTGAAAAAGAAGTCCTTGAGGAAACAGGATTAGTGGTGAAGGCGGTTAAACTCCTCGCACTCACAGATCGTAGAAAACACCCTCACCCCGCCATGTTCTTGCACGTATATAAAGCCTTTTTTTGGTGTGAACTGATTGGTGGTGAACTCAAGCCAAGCATCGAAACCTCTGAGGTGGGTTTCTTTGGCAAGGATGAATTACCTCCAATTTCGACGGCGCGTGTTACAGAAGCACAAATCCACCAATTTTTTGAGTTATTACAAGGACTACCCGAGAATACCTATTTTGACTAAGCCCTAACTCAATAAGCTTATAAAAAAAACAAAAACTTAAAAATGACACTTGTATCATCTAAAGATGAGCAAATACCAGTCATCTCCCATCTTTAAATTTGACATGACAAATTGTCAAAATTGCAGCACTATACAGATTCTTGCAATCCCACTAAGAAATAGCATAACTGGAGTACAGGAAGTGAAAATACTGATTACAGGTGCCAATACAGGCATTGGTTTTGCCACAGCAGAACAGTTGGTTAAACAAGGGCAACACGTCATTCTAGCCTGCCGAAATCCACAGAAAGCGCAACAAGCACAAAACAAATTACGTGCACTCGATCAAGGTCAAGTTGACCTCATCTCCCTCGACCTCAACAGCCTTGAACTCACCCGAAAAGCCGCAGATGAAATTGCAGATCGTTATGGCAATCTGGATGTGTTGATCAACAATGCAGGCTTATTTGCCAAAACCAAACAACTGACTGCGGATGGTTTTGAGCAACAGTTTGGCGTCAATTATTTGGGTCATTTTTTATTAACCCAAAAATTACTTCCTGTTTTAAAACAATCGCCTCAAGCACGTATTGTCCATTTGGCTTCGATTGCACATTGGGTAGGTTCAATCAAACCCAATAAATTCCGCGCAGAAGGCTTTTACAATCCGTTGTTTTATTATGGACAATCCAAGCTTGCCAATTTACTGCTCAGCAATGCATTGGCAGAACAACTCGCTGATAGCTCAATCACCAATAATGCCCTACACCCTGGGGGTGTCGCTTCGGATATTTATCGCGATCTGCCTAAGCCTGTCTATGCGGCAATGAAACTAGGTCTCGTCCCAACCTCTGTTCCTGCAAACCTGATTACCCAAATGGCAATTGGAGACGAATGGAAAAATCGCAACGGAAAATATGTCAGCGCCCATATGCCTGACTGGAAATCTTCGCATGCCAAAAATCAGCAATTGGCACGGGATCTATATCAACAATCTATGCAATTGGTTGAAAAGTTTATTTAAAACAAATCACCCCAAATAAAAAAGCCACCCAAGGGTGGCTTTTACAATCTTAAGTAGGGTCAGATTAGTGACCACCACCATTGATTGCTTTAGTCATATCTTCCACAACTTTCTTAGCATCACCAAAGATCATCATGGTTTTTTCATTGTAGAACAAGTCATTGTCTAAGCCAGCATAACCTGTCGCCATAGAGCGCTTGATCACCATGATCGTACGTGCTTTATGCGCCTCAAGAATCGGCATACCATAAATCGGTGAGGTCGGATCATCTTTCGCCGCAGGGTTCACCACGTCGTTTGCACCAATCACCAGTACCACATCTGTTGCAGGGAAATCTGAGTTAATCTCATCCATTTCCAAGATGTCTTCATAGGCAACATCTGCTTCTGCTAACAATACGTTCATGTGACCAGGCATACGACCAGCAACTGGGTGAATTGCAAAGCGAACTTTTACGCCCTGCTCTTTCAAGATTTCACACAATTCTTTCACCGCATTCTGTGCACGGCCTTGCGCCATACCATAACCCGGTACAATCACAACGCTGTCTGCATTTGACATCAGGAAGCCTGCGTCATCTGCTGAACCAGAACGATGGTTACGTTGAACTTGCTCACCCTTATCTGCCGATGCAACTGCTGCACCACCCATTGCACCACCAAACAAAACGTTGATGATTGAACGGTTCATCGCCTTACACATGATGTAAGACAGAATCGCACCAGAAGAACCTACAAGCGAACCTGCAACGATCAACATATTGTTTTCAAGTGTGAAACCAATACCTGCCGCAGCCCAACCAGAGAATGAGTTCAAAAGTGATACCACAACTGGCATATCACCACCACCGACTGGTGCAATCCATACCCAGCCAAATGCAAGTGCAAGTGCTGTCATTGCCCAGAATGCAGTCATATTATTCGTTAAGAAGAACATGATGCCTGCTGCAAGCATTGCAATAAAGATAAGCGCTTGAACAGGTTTAACCCATGCACCAGAAATGGTTTTTGCCCATTTCTTCGCAGCTAATTTACCGTAAGCAAATACAGATGCAGTAAATGTGATCGCACCCACGAAGCAGCCAACAAACAATTCAAATAAATGAACCTTACTCATATGAGCATGTTGTACGCCAGCAGCAGTTAAAGCAGCTTCATTTTCAGCAAATAATGCCGTCAATTGGTTGTTATGCAAAATTGCAGCAATTGCAATTAATACCGCAGCCAAACCGACCAATGAGTGCATCAATGCAACTGTTTCAGGCATTTGCGTCATTGGAACTGTTCTCGCACGAGCGATACCAACAATACCACCTAACACCATTGCACCAACGATCATCCAAACGACAGGATGTTCTGCAACAAAGAACGTTGTTGCTACAGCAATCGCCATAGCGATCATACCGTAACGGTTACCTGCAATCGCAGTCTTAGGACCTGACAAACCACGTAAGGTTAAGATAAAAAGGACGGCACCGATCAGGTAGAACCATTCCGCATAGTCTCGAATAAATTCCATCGATTAGCCCTCTTTTTTCTTTTGCTTTGGCTTGAACATTTCAAGCATACGCGCAGTTACAGCAAAGCCACCAAAGATATTGATACTTGCCAAGAACACAGCAATCGCACCAAGGACACTGACTACGTTTACGCTTTGAAATGCAACATTTGCATCTAATCCAATCACTGGCATACCCACAGTTTGGATCATTGCTCCAACAACAATAATTGAAGACAACGCATTGGTTACTGCCATAAGTGGTGTATGTAACGCAGGTGTTACACCCCAAACCACGTAATAACCCACGAAGATGGCAAGGACGAAAATTGTAATCGTTTCAACCATGAGAACTCTCCCTTAACCGCGCTTGAGCAGTACTTGACCGCCATGTGTCACAAGTAACGCTTTTTGGATTTCTTCTTCTTGATTGATCGCAAAAGCTTTATCTTTGTCGAATAATGTCTCAAGGAAGTTAAAAACGTTACGTGCATACAATGCAGATGCTTCAGTTGCAACTGTGCCTGGAATATTTGGAATACCCAAAATCTTCACGCCATTTTCAGTTGTGACTGTTTCGCCTTCTTTAGAACCTTCAACGTTACCGCCCGTTTCAACTGCCATATCTAAAATGACAGAACCCGGTTTCATTTTGGCAACGGTTTCAGCTTTAATTAAACGCGGAGCATTACGACCTGGAATCAATGCAGTGGTGATTACGATGTCAGCATTTGATACCGCTTTATCTACAATCGCAGCTTGATCTTTAATGTATTGCTCACCCGGCTGCCAACCATAGCCGCTTTTCGCAGCTTCAGCAGCACGTTGTTTTTCTTCATCGGACATTGGCACATCAAGCCATTTACCGCCTAAAGACTCAACCTGCTCTTTAGCTGTTGGACGTAAGTCAGTTGCTTCAACCACTGCACCCAAACGTTTTGCAGTCGCAATCGCTTGAAGACCCGCAACACCAACACCCATAATCACAACACGCGCAGGTTTCACAGTACCTGCAGCCGTCATTAACATTGGGAACATACGTTGATATTCAGCCGCAGCTAACAATACAGACTTATAACCCGCCAAGTTTGCTTGAGAAGAAAGTACGTCCATGTTTTGTGCGCGTGATAGCGTACGTGGCAGTAATTCCAACGCAAAAGCAGACACTTGCTGAGTTGCAAACTGGTCTAATTCTGGATTGCGGTAAGGGTCAAACATTGCAATTACAGTCGTATTTGCCGCAAGCTTTTGAATTTCATCGCCTTTAGGGGCACGTACCTTCAAAATAATTTGGCTGCCTGTATAAGCATCGTCCGTAATGGTTGCGCCAACTTGTTCATAAGCACTGTCAATGTACGCAGCTTTAACACCAGCACCACGTTGAATGACAATACTATGACCTGCGTTAATCAACTTCTTAACTGTCTCTGGTGTTGCCGCTACGCGACTTTCACCGAGGATAGTTTCGGTTGGGATTCCGATCTGCATGAGCGTTCCTCAAGCTAGTTTTTCTTAAGTAAACATCGCCAAGAGCAATGTTTCCCCCAGGAGTATTCTTTGTAGAAATTTGGATTCTAATGGAACTTTTTTAAATTTCCACCCAATATTTATTTAATAAATACCTATATTTTGAACTGATGATTCACATTTATATTTAGAGCTTGTATGATCCGCAGGTTTGCCTTTTGATCGAACAAGGCAGATCTTTCATCTCTTCTTCACATACAAATCTAACCGCTTACGCACTGAATCGGTTCATTTCTATACTGTACCCTTCCTGATTTGGACGGTCACAGGGGTATCTATTCAACCTATCTACTTCTCATCCGGATCATCAGGAGCGTTTAACCAAATCCATTTTCATCAACATTGGTTATTTTTTGACGCTCTACCGATGTATTGGTTGAATCGGCATCATAATCATGCCGTTGTAGCGAGGGATTGGCTTCTCTGAACTTTTATTGGTCTTTTCGGCGAGTTTTTATCTAACAATTTATAACAAAGCATCAAAGAGCGAGAATGAAAGATGATTTTTGTTTATCAGTAAATCTGAATTAGATGAAGTTAGTTGCTCAGAAAAATTTAAAAGAATGAAAAAAACTTAAATAGGCATTTTTTCAAGTGATATTTGTATGGTTTTGTCTAGCAAAAGCCGCTTTATTGCACAATATTGGTGCAAATATTAAACACTCACTCAATTCACCGCTTCAATTTAATTTTTAAAAAACCCAAATACGGAAAAATCGCTCATTTATTCTGACTTCTACTGGCTTTAGGTTCAAAATATTCTTGACCTCAAGTTAGATTGAGCTTTGATACTGAGTCATCTCCATCTTCAATGTGATGTGTCACGATGAAACCGACCTTTAAAATGATCAATCCCAGTGAACTTTATGATCCACGCAGTAATGGCTATAGTCATGTGAGCATTGTTCCACCCAATATGCGGATCATTCATATTGCAGGTCAGGGCGGTGAAAATAAAAATGGTGAGCTCTCTAAAGATTTTGACCAACAGGTACAACAAGTCTTCTATAATATTCAACACGCTTTAACTTCAGCCCAAGCACAACTATCAGATATTGCGGTTTTACGTATGCTCGTGGTTGACCATAATGCGGAGAAACTTCAAATCTTGGCTCAAACCATACAACACTTATGGCCGCAGCATGCCTTTCCTGTCTGTACCCTTATTCCTGTATCACACTTGGCATTAACAGGGATGCAAATTGAAGTTGAAGCAACCGCCTATACCGCATAAACCAGTAATAGAGAAAATTATGTCTGCCCCTCAAGATATTAGTCAAAATAAAACCTTACTTTGGTTTATGGCTGCAGCATGTGGTTTATGTGCGGGTGCCAACTATTATAGTCAGCCTTTGATTCACTCGATTCAGCAGTATTTTGCAGTGACTGAAGGTCAAGCGGCACTTACGGTAACTTTTGCGCAAGTCTCTTATGCACTTGGCCTGCTGTTTATTGTCCCAATGGGCGATGTGGTGAACAAAACCAAATTCATTCCGTTACTGATGGTATTTTGTGCTGTAGGTTTATTTATTAGTGCTTTCTCGGTCAACTTACCTATGCTTTGGTTCGGTACTGTCATGGCAGGGCTATTCTCCGTGGCGGCACAGGTATTAATTCCACTTGCCACCATGACCGTGAAACCCGAAAAGACGGGTGAGGTCATTGGTTTCTTGATGAGCGGATTACTGGTGGGTATTTTACTTTCCACCAGTCTTGCTGGCTTGTTTTCTAATCTGTTTCATTGGAAAGTGATTTATGTGGTCAGCGGCGTGCTCATGCTGATCTTGGCCTATGCCCTGAAAAGCCGCTTACCTTATGCCATGCGCATGAAAATGAATTATGGGCAAGTATTTGTCTCCATGGCGCAGTTACTCAAACAAGAGAAACGTTTGCTCTTGCGTGCACTGGCAGGTGGCTTCGCCTTTGCTGCGGTCAGTATCCTATATTCAACAATTGCGCTACTGTTGACCTCGGCCCACCATCTGCAAGATCTGTTGATTGGTATGGTGCCTTTGGTCGGGATCTTTGGTGCCCTCTCTACGCAATATATCGGTAAATATGCAGATCAGGGTTATACCAGCCAATTGACTTGGATAGGTTGTGCTTTATTTATCTTGAGTTGGGTCTGCTTCTATTTTGGGCAAAGCTTTTTATTCAGTTATATCCTCGGCTTTGCCTTGATTCAGTTGGCATTGGCCTTAGTGCATACTAGCAATCAGAGTGTGATTTTCCGTTTACGTCCTGATGCAAAATCCCGTATCAATGCCATTTATATGACCGCCTACTTTACTGGTGGTGCTTGTGGTTCAGCACTCGGTATTTTTGCATGGAATCATGGTGGTTGGAGTATGACTTGTTTATCGGGAATCAGTCTGGTCTTTGCTTGTATGTTGTTTAGTTTCTTCGACTATCTTTTGACGAAGAAATCAACATGATCACCTCCTAGATACTCATCCACATAGTGAAAATTGAAGTGACGGGGATCGGCATTGGTGAATTGATCACAAAACTCGTATAATGCTGCCCTTTCTTTGCTTGTCCACATCCGAGATCTGTTTTATGCAATCACTTGAATCATTACAGCCACGTATTTCCGTCGCACCGATGATGGATGGGACACTTTAAACAAATTTAGTAAATTAAATCAAAAATTTAATGAAATAACATTTTTAGAATGGCGTAAAAATGGCGTAAATTTTCTGTTAAAAATATTTACATTCTTTTTAGTCTATATCTTTGTTTAGGACTTTTAGGCTTATCAGGGATAGTACGTTCAATCAGCTCCGCTTCTATCGCTGGGTTAAGATAATTCTGCTGGAATGTCGGACGATGAGACAAGCCTAGTAAAGACATTAACTCTGTTAAATTATATTCCCTATGTTCCATGACTGAAATCAAACGCTGAACATGATCGCAGTCTTGTACGGTAGCTTGATCGGTATCATGTACGGTGACTTGATCGGTGGTTGATGAGCTTTGAATCGCATCAAAAATCATCTGCAAAATAAATTCTATAAATGGTGCTGAATCAGTCTGATCTGTACTCGCCTGTAAAGCATCGTAATATGCTCTTTGATTTTGATAAATCAAACTTTCAACAGGAATATTGGCAAAAATTGGATTCCACTTGGTCAGGATTAAGGTTTGCCACAGTCGCCCCATCCGACCATTACCATCAGCAAATGGATGTATAAATTCAAACTCATAATGAAATACAGAACTGGTAATTAAAGGATGTTCATCACTTTGCTCTAACCATTGCAATAAATCATTCATCAACCGTACAACTTGGCTTGGTGGTGGAGCTAAATGTGCAACTTGATCACCAGACATCACCCTCAGACCACCTTGACGGTACTGTCCAACCTCATCAATTAATCCAGCCATTAATACTTGGTGAGCCTTTAATAAGTCCTGTTCACTGGCGGGCTGCCATTGCTGAAACTGTTCATAGGCTTTAATTGCGTTACGGACTTCCTGAATTTCTTTAGGAGGTGCAATCACAGGCTTACCATTTAAAATTGCTGTGATCTGTTCTTCGCTAAGGGTATTTCCCTCAATCGCAAGTGAACCCTGAATTGTTCTAATTCGATTGGCTTTTCTAAGTTTGAGCTCATCCTGAATCTGAGCAAGTGCCGTTAAACGTCCTAAAGCTTCACTAATCTGGGCAATCAAGTGAATAATTTTAGAGTTAATCTTGTAAGATGGTTGATATTTCATTTTAGCGAGTACTCACCATCAAGAGATTCATCATATATAACAAAATACGATTATACCTCCTTTTTAACCAACCAATACCCCCGTGTTCCACCCACACGCTCAAGCCAACCAGCATCTTTTAGAACCTCTAAATGCTTTTGTATTGCAGACTTATTAATACCCAATTGATCAATCATTTCACGATAAGATATTTTCGGCTGTTTTTGTATCAATTCTAAAATCTGTATTTGGCGTTCAGTCAAAGTATTGCTTTCAATTATACCACTGATTGTACCACCTAATTCATCTATTGTACCACCTATTATACCACCATCAGAATTCTGATCAGGACGATATAACTTCACATCAAAAAAATCACCAGTTTCCAAAAATTCAGGTGTGGTTAAATGTTCTGCTTCACAGATTTGTTTTATCCGTTGCAGACCACTACCCCAATGCTCAATATAACCTAGCTCTCTAAACACACGAGCCAATACCCGATTACGAATTTCTGAACGTCCTTGCAACAAATCTGCTTCAGTTAAACCATTCGGTAATCCACCTGGAGATACAATATTGATCAAATCATCATAAACAGCAACTTTAATATTGCGTCCAAAATTACTATAGTCCCGATGAACATAAGCATTGACTAAGGCTTCACGGATGGCATTTTCTGGAATTTCCAAATAATCGTAACGCTTTAAGCCACGAATTTCGGCACGTAAAGACAAATGATTTTTAATAAAAATTTCTGTTTGTTCAATTTGTGAAAACAAATCCCCTGTATATTCTTTACGATCTAAAAATACGCTCATGTTCGTACCTTTAAATCTGGCACACTGGGTCATGACATGCTCATATTTACCCAATAAAATCAATAAGCCATGACTAGCATAATGCTGCCCTTGTTCCTCTATAACCAACTTTAGGTTCAGCATTTTTTCTAAGGTAAGTGCCTTATCAGCAGCTTTAAAAGCCGTTTCCAATAATGTTAAATCTAGTTTTTCTAAAGGGTATTGATAGTTTGCTAACGAATCAAAACTAACATTGAGCCGTTGTAATTCCAGTTGTTGAATGTTTTCAGGTGATGCAACACGATTACTTGCACCTAAGCGGATATATGTACCTTGCTCACGCCCCACAGATTTAAGGTGATATGGAAATAAACTTCCACGAGCCACTTCCACAACCAATAATTCTACGCCTGCAATATTTTCAATATAGATTTGTGTTGCCAGTTGAGGGCTACACAACTCATAAATCATTGAGGTAATTTTATCTTGCAGGTCAAAAATATCTTCTTGAATCCCAACTAATTGCCGATCATCCGAAACCCCAACAATCAACTTACCGCCACTACTATTTGCAAAGGCGATTAAAGTCTTGGCGATTTGCTGCCCTTTGGGTAACTGCTGTTTAAATTCTAGCGTCTTGCTTTCGCCTTTTTGAATCTCTAGCAGTAGTGGATGTTCAGCATTCATTAGCTATCTTTGGGTTCTCTTCTGTATGGGTTTTCAATACGACATTACTGGCAATAAATTAAGTAGATACCACAACAAAATTTTACCTGTACCATGATCGCTACTTTACTAGATGAAGCTCATTTTTTACAGCAAACGCCGTAGATAATGTCAGATAAAATCAATTTGGCTTATCCCACTTGCCTGAGTTCCTCACCATTCTGTTCAAAAATAATCTGTAAGACTTGGTACAAATATTCCACAGCAATCACGTTCATAGACTCTATAGGCTGTTTAGGCTGATTCACTTTAGGGATAACTACAGTTTTAAATCCGTTCTTTTGGGCTTCCTTGATACGCTCCTGTGCATTGGGTACAGACCGAATCTCACCAGATAAACCAATTTCACCAAACACAGCCATATTGTGAGGTAAGGGTTGATTTTTTAGGCTCGATACACAAGCCAATAGCACGGCTAAATCTGACGCTGTTTCTGTAATTTTCAATCCACCCACAATATTGACATAGACATTATGTTCAAGAATATCCACGTTGGCTTGTTCTTTCATAATGGTCAACAGCAAAGTAAGGCGATTATGCTCCAGACCTAAAATAAGTTGTCTAGGTGTAGTTTTTGTTTCACTCACTAAAGCCTGTACTTCGACTAAAAATGGTCGTACACCATTTCGACTAACCATGACAACAGACCCTGCGACTGCTTCGCCATAACGATCCAAAAAAATCGTTGCTGGGTTTATAACTTCCCTCAGCCCCTGATCAGTCATCTCAAAAACACTTAATTCATTTACAGCCCCAAAGCGGTTTTTTACAGCTCTCATCATTCGATACTGTAAGTCACCTTGTCCCTCAAAATGCAAGACACAATCAACCATATGCTCAAGTACTTTTGGTCCTGCCAATTCTTTCTCTTTGGTGACGTGCCCAACAATCAGTAAAGATATTCCTGCATGCTTGGCAAATCGGGTTAAAATTGAGGCTGATTCTTTAATTTGTGATGTACTGCCTGATGCAGCAGGAATAGCCTCCGTATATAAGGTTTGAATGGAATCCAAAATCACCATAGATGTTTTTTGTTCCGTTAATATTTCGCAAATGCGTTCTACTTTCGTTTCTGCCATGACATCCAGTCTGTCCATTGGCAAACCTAATCGTTTAGCCCGCATAGCAACTTGTGACAGTGATTCCTCCCCTGTGATATATAAAACCGATTGATTTTTTGCAATATGGGTTGCTGTTTGTAAAAGTAAAGTTGATTTGCCGATGCCAGGATCACCGCCAATCAACACCACTGATCCAGTGACCAGCCCACCACCTAATACACGATCAAATTCTCCTATACCTGTTGAACACCTAAGTTCCTGACTCATCTTCACCATATTTAATTTGGTAATATGATGTTGTTGTCCTGCATAGCCAGAATGACTTAAACCTGCCGTAGCCCGATGTTGAGCCTTTCGTTCAACTGTTGTTTTGCTGAAACTATTGTATGCTCCACATTGAAGACACTGTTTAATCCAAATATCCTCCTCCTTGCCACAATCACGACATACATAAACTGTAATTTTAGCCACTGTAAAAACTCTAGTTTTTAATTACCTAAAGCACCTTATCAAGTTGATTTTTCAATCTCAAGTAAGGCGGTGAAATAAGGGGGAATTAGTTGAAAATGGAGGGGAAATGTTCTTTTAAAAATGAATTGAAGGGTAAATGACTACAAAGAGATTCAAAATGCCGTGATTTGTTCTGTACTTAAAGTATTTCCGTCAATCGCAAGTGAACCTTGAATGGTACAGATACGATTAGCTTTGCGTAGTTTCAGACTATCTTGGATTTCCTCTAAAACAGTTAAACGCCCTATATTCTCACTAATTCGTGCAATCAAATAGATGATTTTAGAAGTGATGGTATAGGGCGGTTGGTATTTCATATTTTCAATTTATCCCATACTTTATTGAACAAAAATTTTCTTCAACATTTGCCCAAGATAAGCTGTACCATTACCCACCATAAATAAGACATTCTTTTCAGCAAACTCTTCTTCAGAAAGAGAGTTATTCAGAATATCTTTCATTGGGGTAATAGACAAAATAAAGCTATTCAAAATCAAGTCAGAATGATCGAGTTTTGCCTCAATACTTTTTATCTCTTTATAGAACTCAATTTTGGCATCATCGTGATTCATGTTTCGAATGCCTTTTGGATCTACCAAAGTTAAATATTGTTGTCCTGTCTCCTTATTCACTAACCATAATAAAAAGTCTGGATAAAAGTTACCTGCCAAAGCAAAACCTAATCCACGATATTTATTATCTGCATTTCGTAATAAGTAAAGTTCATAATCCTTGAGTAATTCAGCAGCAGCTGGAGTATTAATATAACTTTGCAAATCTAGAACAAACTTCACTTCACTACTTTGGGTATGACTAGTGTAGTCAAATAGCATTGGTGACCATGTAAATGGTAAGCTTTCATCCTTCTTATCCAACAACGGATAGAACAAATGACGATCAAACGTAATCGCTCTAAAGCTACCATCTTCTTTCCAAGGTGCTAATTTTTCTACATCACCTTTGGCAACCAAATCTTTCAGTGTTTCCAAACGATCAAATACTTCTTGTGCCTCGTTATTTTGACCGTCTTTAGCAGTAAGGGTATATTGCTCACAAATCTGTACAGGCAAATCCTTATCATCTAAGCTAAATTCTGTCACTGCATAAAACTGCCCTTCATAGGCATTCTTAATCGCATGATAGAACTTATCCATATAGGACTGTAACAACTCAGTTAATATCGCTTGCTGTTTCTTAATTCCACTCACGTCATTGGTTAATTCAGATGAGTCAACTAAAAGCTTGTACCAGTCTTCTGTAGAGGTCTTAATATCTCTTAAGCAAAACTCCTGTAAATCATCAACGTTCAACTGTAAGTTGCTATATCCTCGTTGGAACTTATATTGCTGAAGTTGCAAGTAAATTTCATCAAAATCAAACATACACATGATTTTTGGTGAAATCTCATGCTCTTGACGCTTGTCTTTAACATCTGTTTGACGCTTTGACTTATCGGTATGAAAGGCTTGCAAGCGAGGATACAAATCCAAAACAACAAAAGGTTTTTTGATTTTACCTTCGTATTGTTTTGGAATCTTAAACATCGAAAGCTTTAACTGAGCCTTAAAACCATTAGCTTGATTATCTTTGTAGCCATCTTTTAAGGTCAGTGTTTTTAAGCGAGGCGCTTGAATTTTATTGGTTGGAAAATCCAATGTGACTAAATCCTGATTCAGGATAATGCCTTCATCATTTAGATAATCGCGGAATTTTTCCATGTAGTCAGCACGTAAACCAAAAATATTAATAGTTTGCATCAAATCTAAATGCAGACCTTTATATTCAGCCTTACTATAAATTTCTCTTGGTGTTCGTTTTAAAGAGAAGTTCTCACCTTTTAAACGTACGCCACGACCAAAGAGCTGAATAATCTGAGCACCTTCACCTGAACCCATGTTCAACAAGCCCATGGTCGAGACACGCCAACTACTCCAACCTTCGGTAAATTTACGTGAACCGATTAGAAGATGTGTTTCACTATCATCATTATTTAATGTAGGAAATAATGACTCTGCAAAATCATCGGTACGTGCATTGATGTAATGCGTTTGACTTGAGTTATCACAATTATCGTATAGGCCTTTTTCATCACCCACGTTAATCACTGCAAAAGGAGTATTTTCTCCGACCTGTAAACGTAACTCACCTTTATTCGCTGTAATGCGTACTACGTTCAAACGTTGATTGGTTGTCGCATTGAAAAAACTTTTTAAAATATCTTGGTAAAGCTCAGTTGCATTTTGACCGTATAAAGGTGCAAAACGATTGGCAAAAATATTGTTTCCTTTAGGATCAACCAAACGAGATGTATTAGTAATTAAGTCATGCAGCCAACTGATCACCTTACTCTTACGAGAAGCATCTAAGAAATCCGCCAAGAATTTCACAATGGCTAAAATGTCAGAGTCATCATCATTGACTTTATTTCCGACAAATACCCACAGTGGCTTTTCAATATTAAATTTTGCTAGCTTTGCCTGATTCTTTTTAAATAGATATTGCTGTTGATAGAACGATAGTAAACAAGCTGTAAGATAAAGATTACGCTCATCATCCTCGTGATATTCCTTCATGTTAAGGATATTAACTTCTTTGCCATAACCATCCGCATAGAAATATTTGTACGAATAATCGAACAAAATACTTTTAGCATAGACCTCTCTAAGCGCTTCACGACGGTATTTTTGCTGATCTAAATCATCCAACTGAATATTTTTTTGCTGTTCTTCTGTCAGCTTACCAATCGCTGTCGATCCATATAGCATTTTGGCTTTTTGTTTTTTTGCATCTTCAAAGCGTTTATAAACGTTGTCTGCCTTACTTACAGCTTGACCAAAGGTAGCCGAATATTCAAAACTAAAACCATCTTTAGTAAGAATATCACGACGCTCCATCCAAGCACCTGCGCTACTACTCGTACCACGGTGCCCTTCGTCGATCAGAACAAGGTTTCTACCTTCCAAGCTCATTGTCGCAACGGTTTTATCACCATCCGTATCACTCAGCTTATTCATATCGATGATTTGAATTTCATCTCGATACAAGCTATTACGACTCTTTTGCTTATCAAATAAAGTTGCTTGAAAACCAGAGTCTGTCAGCTCTTGTAAATGCTGTTCACTCAAACCTTCATTCGGTGTAAGTAAAATGATTTGGTCTGGGTAAGTGCTGCCGCCATTTTGATGTTGGAAATAGTCTAAATACTGCAAAATATTGACATGCATAAGCAATGTTTTACCACTGCCCGTCGCATTCCAATAGCCGATTTTATTTAGGTCATCAGGTAAATACTGCTGAAATTGCTCTGCATCACTTTTCTGATCATGGTTATATTGTTCAAGCTCAACATTCAGCTCATTGAGCATGTCCGCTTGATGATTAAAATATTGATCTAAATACAGTTCTGTAAACAGCAATGAAAGGTATTGGAAATATTTTAGATTTAAAACATGCCCTTCTATTTCATTACGTTTTTCAGTGATCTTTTGCCAGTGCTTCACAATGTTTAAGTCATAGCGACGTAGCACATCGATATCAACAACTTGTTTGTTAAACAAAGTATTGCTGATCACACTAAAGAATTTCGTTTGTCCTGCATTATCACCTTCATGCTCGATTCCCTCAAATTGTGGATGATCAAGCTGTTGTTTCATGCCTTCCAAGCGATTTGGATTAAATTTCGACCACAACCATTTATTTAAAATTAATTGCTCGTGGAAATTAACAGTAACCACTTTCGTTTTAGCTTTAGGAGCTTTTGCCACAGTGCATTACTCCTCAAACATATTTTTTAAGAAGGTTTGTTCAATCGAACGAACTTTGAGCTGTTTTTCCTCACCCTCTTTGGTGGTGTATTTGCTTGCCACATTGTGATCACCATTGATATAAATCAACTGGTACTCACCATCGTTTGGATTAATTTTAAGTTTTGCCAGTAATTGATCGAGTTCTGCATAGCCAATCTTTTCACAGTCACGCCATAGAACAGTTGTGTATTCACCTGTACGCAATTTACCTGTGATTTGTACATAGCCTTTGTCTAACTGATAATCTACTTCTTGAACATTCAGCCCAATGAGATAATTAAAAGTTTCAACCAAATCAATATTTTTACGTTCGAACGCACCTGCGCTATCTGTTGTAATATTCATTTGATAGCTAAATGGCTTTAGGAAGTCTTTAACGTTCAGCAATGAATCTTTGCTTTCTAGCTCAAGCATATAGTGCATGAGATAGTCACTATAGGCATTTTGATCATCAGGCTTGGTTGAATTTTGTTGCTCGGCTAAAAGTGTCTGTTGAGCACCTTTACGCACCAATTCTAAGTTATTGAGCGTATCTTCATAACTTTCGAGTTTCATCACTTTTAGACAGTGGCTAATACCAGACTCAGGATTGGTTGGTTTACCATCTCTCCAGTATGCTGAATACACTACTTTTTGAATACGTGGCTTAATTACAGTATCAAAGTATTCACCTTGTTCTATAAGGATATAATTTCGACCAACTTGATCTTCACGATTTAAATCAATTGTTGCATGTGCAGTCGTACCTGAACCAGCAAAAAAATCTAAAACCGTATCCTGGTTACCAACACACACTAAGGAAATACATTTTTTTACTAAGTTTATTGACTTAGGGAAATCAAATGATTTACTTCCAAATAAATCTATAAGTAGAGAGTTCCCATATTTACCTGCATCAAACTCTCCTCCCTGCCAAACTGTTTTCGGAACAGTCTGTTCATGGGTTACAAATAAATCCCATTCTCCATCTATTTTGAGTGCAGTAATACGATCTAAATGTGTAGTTATTGAATCCAAACCAAAGTTCCAACGTCTTTCATTTCCATCCTGATCAATAGGCCAAATTTCTATTTCATTACCCATAGTTATATTCTTGGATAGAGGATGGAAGTCTTCAGAAGGCACATCACCTATTCTTGTAATATTTCCATTTAAATCTAAATAAATCGGATAGAAAGATAAAGGTCTGTCTATTCTTAAAGAGTTCTCTCCCCATCGTCTCATTTTCCTAGGAGTTTTATTTTTTTCAAGTGTTCTTGCAATATGCGATTTTTTATTATCTTTCGTTAAAAAAATTGCATACTCATGCACTCTATTAAAATCTTTTGTTATAGATCCTTTTGGGTTGTGGATCACCGTGACCTTTGAAAACCGATAATCAGTGAAATTGTTCTTCAAAATAATTGATAAATTTGTAACTTCAGAGTCATCAATGGCAACTGTCTGCACGCTATCTTCATTAAGTAAATTTTTACCTAATTGAATTCTATTTTCGATTAAAGTTGCCCAAGATGAGTTTTTATACTCATTCTTATACAAAATTGGAGTAGAATTTGTATTATATGGAGGATCTATATAAATTTGCTTTAATTTCTGTTTATATTTTTTTTGTAATAAGTTTAACGTCTGAAAATTATCGCCATGAAAAATTACACCATCTATTTGATTATCTAAAGCATCAATTTTTTGCAATAATTTTGCTTTAAAAATACTACTAAAAAGACTCGTATCTACCATCAAAGCTTGGTGCTGTTTTAAATAAGCAATAGTTCCCCACCCTGCATCTGTACCTTTAAAACCTAAATCTTCCCATTGTTGCCACTGTGCTGTATTGTCTGCAATTTCATTATATAAAGACTCATCTACACGATCTAAAGTAATGCAGTATTCAGCACTGACGACAAACTTTTTCTTCAACCACAACTTTTTCTGAAAATCTTCTAGTGAAGCTAAGAAACTAATAATCTCTAAACCAATTTGGCGCAAACATTTAATAATACTGAGCTGACGTTCAATTTGAATAAATTGATCGGTACTCACCACATCATCTAAGTGCATCACTTCATTTTTAATATAAAAATCAAGTTCATGACGTAGGAATTTTCCTAAGTCTTTATGAATAAAATAATCTGCTGTATTTTTTTGCGTATATGTACTCAAGTGCTTTTGCAACACTGTACGCTTTGGTTCTTTTTCTGTCGGTGCAAGTTGTACTAAATCATTTAACCAATCAGCCGTTAGAACATCCGCTTCCAAAATTTTATTATGTGATTCAGTATTTAAGGCTTCTTGCTTTGAGCCTTTCGGTAAAGTTGCATATTCAAAAAGAATAGTCAGTTCGTTATTTTGAATAGAAAATGGAACAATCGTTTCTTCAAACTCTTCACCTTCTTCATCTATACGAGTGAAGGTCTTTGGTTCTGTCACAATAATAAAACGACGGTCTTTATCATTATCTTTACGGTTTTCACGAGCTGTGTCTGCACTCACCAAACGAAATAAAACTGAACGCTCATCATTCAGTTTAAAACGATAGTTGCTAAACATCTCACCAGACTTGGTGTAGTACTGGTCTTTGTTTGCCCAGTGCAACATCACTTCCTCACCAGAGTAAGGAATAGCGTAGGTATCACCCTTATAACGACGTTGGCTAATAAAGTCACCATCATCGTAATAACGACTAAAGAACGTGAGCAAATGACTATACACTTGTGACTGATCTGTCATTTCATGTGCATCAGCTTGAGTTAGAGCAATATATTTTTGACCTAGTGCGCTTTCAATTGCTTCCTGATCAATAAGCTCACCTTGCTCATTAAACGCACGTTTACCAAATTCTGCTTTCAGCTCAGCTTCTAATTCTTTTAAAACATTTTCATCAAGACTTGATTTTGCTTCGCCAAGGTATTGTTCTACTTTGGTTTTTAAACGCTTATCCAGAAATTCAGCAATTTCAGTACTGCGTGCGTTTAGAATACGATAAACTCCAAAATCTAAATCAGGACGATTGATTTGAAAAATCTCTTTGAGTTTAGAAACAAGTGCAGAAAACTGAGTACTCATGAATATTTCCTATTTTTCAAAACCTTATGACAAATAGGTTCTGGTGAAGCGAGTTAAAATTGCTTAGGCAAAATTAACCAATAAGCATACTTCAAACTACTTTAAATATAAAAAAAAATTGTAGAAAAAAATAGCAATTGGTATTAAACCAACTGCCACCTCACTACAAATAAATTCTCGGCTTTACTTGAGCGATGTAGTCTTTGCTCCAATGCATCAATCATTGCATCACGCTTATCTGCTATCTCATCTTCAACATCAAAAACCTGTTGTCGCATGCGTCGTTTTTCTTTTTCAGCTTTTTGTATTTCTTCCTGTAGTCGTTTTTCAGTTTCAATATCAGGTGCTTTGCGAGATTCTCGTTTAAGACTGGATATTTTCAACTTTATATCTTCAAGCATTTTCTCCACAGCAAGCAAACTATCCTCAGCCCACTGCTCTAACTTATCGCGTTCCTTTCTGAAAAACTCATCATTCAATTCCAAAGCATGATTTAAAGCAACTTGATATTGCTTATCAATATTTGCCTGAAATAGGTCGGGAATCGTGTCTACCACATCAGACAATACTGTTGCATTGACTTGAAGCAAACGCTCACACAAATCTACATCTAAAACCCTACCATCATCAGTCATTGCTGTGATCACAATATGTTCTTCTTCTTGAAAAGAATCCAAACTCAAGACCGTAATAGATAGCCAACCCTTTTGCCCTTTTAACTCTTCTAGTAGCGTTACCTTTTGACCATACTGGCTATAATCAAACTGAATGAATTGTTTTGGTGTTTGTAAGCCTTTGGCATTATCTAAAACAAATTCACCAAGCGGATGAGTCAAACGATAGATAAAAGTATTTTCAGGAATTCGCTCACCTTTTCGTATAAGCTGATATTTCCCTGAAGGTGCATTCAAAATTGGAGATTTTGTTAAGTCAAAACTTAAATCTTGGTCGTGAAAGTTAGCAAATTTACCAAGAATATATTTTGTAGATAGCCAAAACAAACGACTAATTTTATCTAGCTGTAGTTCAGCTCGTTCTTTTTGTACTTTTAGCAAGTCATGAATATCTGCATCAAAATGCTCAAGTAACAGCTCTTGCGTCCTTTTCATTTTAACGTTGATTTGCTCTTCTAGCTCATCTCTTAATTGCTTAAAGCTTTGTTCTATTTCTTCTGGACTACGACACTGATCATAAATTTCAGAAATCCGTTTTTCAAAATTTATACCACTTTCAACTGTCCCTAAAATGTCATTCGAGGCACCAAAGACACCATCAAATAATTGAAATTTATCTTTAAGTAACTCTAAAACTCGCTGATCGGCTTCATTCCTTTCATTTAAGAAATTAACGACAACAACATCAAACTCCTGCCCATAACGATGGCAACGACCTATTCGTTGTTCCACACGTTGCGGATTCCATGGTAAATCATAGTTAATGACCAAAGAGCAAAATTGTAAATTCACACCTTCTGCTGCTGCTTCTGTCGCAATTAGTATTTCTGCCTCATTCTTAAAAAAATCGATTAAAGCCGTGCGTCGATCAATTGCTGGTGAGCCTGTAACATGTTGAGTCCCTAAATATTTACCCAACCACTTTTGATAAATACCTGTATTCGTTGCAGATGTATTACTACCATTAAATCCTATTACTTTTCCGTTGTATCCTCGTGCTTCCAAGAATGCGATCAAGTATTCCTGAGTACGCTTTGATTCAGTAAAAATAACAGCCTTTCGTTTCGCCCCCATTTCAAACATGCGAGCAAAGCCTTGCTCAATCGCGGAAAGTAAAGCAAAAGTCTTACTATCATCTTTAATTTTATAAGCCTGCTGTATATAACGTTCAATTTCAGCTATTTCAGATTTAATTAAACTAACATCTATTTGTCCATGACCTGCTTCCTCATCAAAATCATCCAGTAGCTCTTCATCCATATCCTCATCAACAATAAAATTACTGAGCCAATCTTCATCTAGACTCTGCTGTTCAAGCAATTTTTTCAGTCGCTGTTGAATAGCTTCTAAAGTTGCAATTACAGCAGGAGTCGAGGATGCCAAAAGTTTTCTTAAAACAATTGAAATTAAATGTTTTTGTTGTTGTGGAAATGCATAACTAACTTCTCGTTGCAAATACTCACTGATTGAGTTGTATAGACTTTGCTCATCATCCGTAGGTGTAAATGGTACGGTTAAAGCATGGCGGTCAGTGTAAGGAACATATTCCAAAACATCTTTACGCAAAGTCCTTTGCATAAATTGTTGGATTCTTTTTTTTAACGATTGAATATCACCATCAACCACATATCTAGAACGAAATGCTTTCTCATCCCCAAATAAGTGCTCATCTATTATCGTACTTAAACCATAAAGCTCCATTAAAGTGTTCTGTAACGGTGTCGCTGTTAATAACAACTTTTTCTTGCCTATCAATGAGCGTTTAAGACTATTCCCAATTTTGTTACTTGAGCGATGAGCATTCCGTAATTTATGTGCTTCATCAATAACAACTAAATCCCATGGAATTTGTGCCAAGGCATATTCCATTCGATTTGCAAAAGGATATGAAATTATAGAAATCTTGCCATTTTTAAATGGATCATAAACACCATCTTTACGTGCCATATTCCAAGTTTTTAAATCTAAAACTTGTGTAGGCAAGTTAAATTTATCCTGTAGTTCTTGTGCCCATTGCTTTCGTAAAGATGCAGGACAAATAATTAATAAATTTCGACGTCTTTCAGCCCAATACTGACATAGCACCAAAGCTGCCTCGATTGTTTTCCCTAATCCCACTTCATCAGCAAGAATGACACCTTTACTTAAAGGATTATTTAAAGCAAAAAGTGCAGCTTCAATTTGGTGAGGATTTACATCGACCTGAGCATCAAACAACGACTGCGACAAACGATCAACGTCTGATGCCGAGCGTTTTTTTGTAATTTCCCATGCAAAATATTTTATTTGGTGGTTAGTGTAGAACATTGTTATAAATTAATTTTTGATGATAATTCAATATAGCAAGCAATCTACATCTGGAGAAGAGAAAAAAATAAGGGAGTTCACACTCCCTACTTTAAAGTGATTAATTAGCTTAGATTTCTTAAATAAACTAGCTATTCAACTAATACAACTAAGCAACTCAGTTCACCACCCTCACACTGCCCTGCAATCCTTTCTGTATATCCTGCACAAAATCCTCACCTTGATTCGACTTATCTTTTACTTTACCTCTCGTCATTGTTAAAGGCTGCGCTTGTTCAATATTAGTCTCTTGATTTTCATCCATATAAAACTCCTCTACTAAATCCAAGCCCTCCTCTGCATTCACCTCAAACCGTGCTATGGCAAAGCATTGTCTCGCCATTTGATCTAATGCTATTTGATTAAAACCCATCGCTTTGCTTTGTTGATCAATCTCTTTAGCTGTCTGAATCGCTTGTTGCAGGCTGACTCCCTCCCTGAGTGTCAAATCTACGTAATACACAGGAGTTCGATAACTTTGCGTGGTGGACTTACCTCTTAGGGTCAGTTGTAACGGTAGACATGACAACAATCCACCTGATGCTGCATGGTAGTAACGAAGCCGTGCTGCCAAAGTACGAATGCTATTAAAGCCTGTGGTTCTAAAGATAAAAGTGCCCAACTCATTTTTTTTAAATTTAACATTTAATAATATTCACAAATTATTTCAATATAGTGAATTATCACTCTCACAACTGAAACATAAACTATTAATTTTATTATTAAAAAAATAAAATACACTTTCTTTTAAATTAATTTTCCGTTATCTTAATTTCTCGTATTAACTACATAAATGATAGTTGAAGTATGGAAAATAATTCTCTTTTGGGAAAGCTTTTACACCTTCTTGAAGCTTACTCGGAAAAATATGATGAAAAGCCTCAAAGAATATTGATGGGTTATAAAGCTTATTATGAATTAATGCGTAATTCACAATTTTCTAACGAGGTAACCGATTCTGCTTTAGATCCAAATAAGAGAAAATTCAAAAAAATCAAAATTAAGATCACTAAAGATGACTTTCAACTCGATTTAGAGTAATTGAAATTATCAACGATGTCATAAAGCCTTAGGGAACTTGGTTTTTAAGAACCAAGTTCCCCTTAATTTGTAGTATTTCCTTAGTTACTTCTTTCCATTAAATATTGTTGAGCAACATATACGTGCTGCCCCTGTTTAGGATGACACTGTATCCAAGTACCATCTGCCTGAAGCTCCCAAGCTCTACGATTGTCTTTAAGATAATTATTCAATCCATCATCTAAAATCAATTTTTTTAATTTTTTATCTTCAATTGGGAAACAAGTTTCAATTCGGGAAAATAGGTTACGCCCCATCCAATCTGCACTTGCACAAAAAAGCTTGGTATCCCCATCATTATGAAAGTAATAGACACGTGTATGTTCTAGATATCGACCAACTATAGAACGTACCTTAATATTTTCCGAAAGCCCTTTTACTTGTGGCCTTAAACAACAAATTGATCTAATAATTAATTCTATTTGAACACCTGCCTGAGAAGCTTGGTAAAGTGCATGAATCAATTGCGGCTCAGTTAAAGCGTTAACTTTAATGATTATTTGAGCTTTTTTACCAGCTTTACTATTGTCAATTTCTTGTTGAATTAACTCAATAAGCTGATTATGTAAAGTGAAAGGAGCATGGAAAAGCTTCTTTAATTTTGCCATTTTGCCCATACCTGTTAACTCTTGAAAGACTTTATGCACGTCTTCGCAAATGTCCTCATCACTGGTTAACAAGCCATAATCCGTATAGATTTTGGCATTTGTAGCGTGATAATTACCAGTACCCAGATGAACATAACGCTTTATCTTGTCATGTTCTCTACGTACTACCAAAATCATCTTTGCATGTGTTTTATAACCTACAATTCCATATACAACAACTGCACCAGCCTCTTGAAGTACATTGGCTACTTCAATATTTGATTCTTCATCAAAACGTGCTCTTAACTCAATGATAGCTGTAACTTCTTTGCCACTCCTAGCGGCTTCAGCAAGGATTTGTACTATCTCAGAATCAGCACCACTTCTATATAATGTCTGTTTAATTGCTAATACACTAGGATCATAGGCTGCATCTCTAAGTAATTTAATTACTGGCGCAAAGCTATCGAATGGATGGTGTAATAGAACATCGCCTGCTTTGAGCACATCAAAAATAGGTTTTTTTGTATATAAAACTTTGGGAATTTTCTGTTGATATGAAGGGAAACGTAATTCAGGTAAATCAAAATTAGAAATAAAACAAGCCAAATTAACAGGTCCATCGACAAAATATAAATGATCTTTTTCTAATTCAAATTGCTCTAATAGGTAATCAGCTATACCCTTTGGACAACTCTTATCAACCTCTAATCTTACCGCACGCCCAAAACGTCTAGAAGACAACTCACCTTTAAGGGCAATAGCTAAATCATCAACATCTTCTGAAACTGTTAAATCTGCATTTCGAGTCACTCGAAATTGATAGCAGCCTGTCGCCTTCATTCCAGGGAACAAATCAGAAATATGTTCTTGGATGATTGCAGATAACAGTATGTAGTGTTCCGAGCTACCTGAAATATGCCTTGGCAATCGCAATAAACGTGGCAATGATCTTGGCGCAGGAACTATTGCCAAATCAATTTCTCGTCCAAATGCATCCTTACCTTCAAGAGTGACAATAAAATTTAAGCTTTTATTCACTAATCGTGGAAATGGGTGTGCTGGGTCTAAGCTAATCGGTGTTACAACTGGCTGTACTTCATTAAAGAAATAATCTTTAATCCACACTTTATGTTTTTCCAAGATATCTGTATGTTGAATATAGTGAACACCATGTCCTTGTAATTGAGGGAGAATTGTAAAATTCAGTATTTTATATTGTTCTTCAACTGCTTCATGCACAATTCTAGAAATTTTCTGTAGTACATCAGACAAGGGCATACCTTCAGGCCCAGTAGCATTTGCAGCAATATGCATTTGCTGTATTAAACTTGCGACACGAATTTCAAAGAACTCATCTAAATTTCTAGAAAATATAGTCAAGAAATTCAAACGTTCCAGCAAAGGATATTCAGTGTCTTTAGCTTGTGCAAGCACACGTTTGTGAAACTCTAATAATGACAACTCTCTATTGATATAAGTTTCCAAATTATGTTCCTTACTATTTTTTAGTGCATGCAATGAAGTCATCGATTACTCATATATAAAATAATTTGTTTTACGTCTTGGACATTAAGATTTTCCAACATTTCATTTTGTTAAAATTGTGTTGCAAATTAATGAAATATATATTTATATCCCCTAATTAATTACACTTAATAAGTTTAAAGTTCAAACTGTGTTGTCTAAAAATACTGTAAATAATTTATCTAAGACACCTTAGTACCATCCAGTAGGGCTAAGGTTTACCTTTAATTCACTACCCTTACACTTTGTTGCAAACCTTTCTGAATATCCAGAACATGCTTTTGCTGATATTGCTCTGGCGTTAGTTCATCATTGTAAAATTCCTCAACAATATCCAACCCTTCTTCACCACCCACTTAAAAATTGGGATTTCCAAAAGGGTTCATAGGTATATGAACGATATAGTATTCGCGGTTCTTCAAAGGGTAAGATGATGTTTTGTTCGTATTGGTTTTTCGCCTTATAACTGACTGTAATGGTCGCATGGATAATTCAAAAGATTGACTAACTCTCACCTCCCGATTATCCTTTCCATGCTGACCCACATGGTCAGTCGGTTTTGACAGACCGTTTAGCTAAGCGCACAACGATACATGTGGTATGTGTTTCTTGTGCGTACCTTTCTCTTTGCACCTCTATGGTGGAACGGGAGGGGGACGCGTTCGCGCGTGCTGATTCTTAGCTATCAGTCTGTCAACCCGCTCTCGTTCTGCCACCATCATTTGACAGTGATATGGCAGGATTTCTTAACTAGCTAAGGAGTCAACCATGACTATTTATATCTCTTCTTTTTCATCAAGTCTCATCCCCATTTCGCTAGCCCTGCGAGCACATTTAATCTGAACTTACCCTAAGTTTTCAGGGACGTTTTTGATTTTAATTAATATCCTGTCAGCAATAAGCATCTGTACGGGAGGGGGTTACATAATGAAAGGTAAAATACTAGATTTCTCCATCCAAACCAATTCAGGCATTATTACTGGAGAAGATAATAAACGATACCAATTTACTGGCAGTGAATGGAAAGAACAAAGTATTCCACAACGTGGTACTGATGTTGATTTCGATCACACAGAAGATGGTAAAGCAACAGGAATCTATCTAATACTTGATAGCCATTTTGTTAGTCAATCCGCAACACCTCTACCAGCTCAATCACAAACTAAGGCTCAGCAACCGCCTATCAAACAGCAATCATCGAATCAAGGTAGAATCGATAAAACAGAAGAACAATATAACCCGTGGGATTGGTATCAAAAATGTTTTATGAACTTTGTCAATTTTGATGGACGTGCTAGACGTAAAGAGTTTTGGTTTTTCCAATTAATTGCTTTTATTGGACTAACAATCATTGCTATGTTTTCTTTTACGTTTGCAAGCATCTTTGCTTTGATTATTACTTTACCCTCAATTGCTGTATCTATCCGCCGTCTCCATGACACTGGTCGATCGGGATGGTGGCTTTTAATTGGAGCTATTCCCATTATTGGTATTTTAATGCTGATCTACTGGTATGCACAGGATGGCGAACCACAGATCAATGCCTTTGGCGCAGCTCCAAAATAAAATAAAATTTATAAAGGAATTTTCATGAAAAAATTAATCATCGCTAGTTTCTTCGCCATTTGTACAGCCCATACTTTTGCAGCCACACCTAGTTTTAAAATTGGTGATGAGTATATTGTCCCAAATCTTGAAACCCCAAAATCTTTAACTGTTAAACTTGGGCAACCAAGCTCTACAAAAGGAAATAAAATGGTTTGGCAAAAAGGGGCTGCAATAATCACTGCCGAATTTAAAAATGCAAAGCTTCAAGAACTAAGTAGTAATTTATTTTCAATACCCCCATATGCCAAGGCTCCTGAACGAAAAGCAGAATTCACATTTATAACAAATGTTCATTTAGCAGCTAATACAGGCGCTTTTAAGAATGAACCTATTCTTAAAGTGGGTAGTTCATTGAAACAAGGTTTCTGTCTAGCGGCTCACTGGATTGATAAAAAGGAACGTACTCTTCGTTATACGGTTAAAAAAGCTGGACCTGATAATGGTAGTTTTTATTGGTCTTCTGATACAACACAAGATGCTGTGGATGAATGGGCACTATACCGTAAAGATACTTACACTCAAGGTATGGGGCTTATTACCCGTGTTGGTTGGGTTAATGAACCTGTCAAATATGACGTAAAGAAGTGTTTTTAAAATTAATTCAATTAAACCTAAAAAAGAAAGAAACCGCTATTAACCAAATGTGTTACTAAAAATAGAAACATGCTCTTTTTTAGACTCTCTTCAAAATAAAATACAGAGTGAATACAGTAATGAAAAAATTAAATCTATGCCTCATCTTATCTTTTGGACTGTTATCTAGCTTCCCTATGCTTGCTCAAGCAAAAGCCAAAGAAGCGATCTGTCAAATTGATGAAGGTGGTCAAACACGTTACAAAGGAAAATGTAATTTTGAGCCTCAAGGTGGTGGTAGCTTCTATATCAGCCATCCGAACATCACTAAAAAGGTAAAAGTCGAAGGGCTCATGGTGATGGTCGAAGGTAAAGATCAAGCTGTTGTCCAAGCCACTAGATTAGGGGGTGGCGGTTCTATGTGGGGTGAAGCTACTCGCTCTCAAAAACAAAAAGCATGTTGGGTCGGTAGTGATTTTGAAGTTTGTGCATGGTAAGTAATCAACCAACATAAATTTCACGTTGTTACAGAAGACCAAACTGTAAAAAAAAATAAGAGATTTTTCTCTTATTTTTTTATGGCTATCGACTTAAAGGACTTCACTAAGATATGAAGTGAATAACCACCTAAAACCTCTACCATTTTAACAAAAACAAAGGAATCATGATTCCCCTATTTTATCTTCGTGCAATCTTGGGCTCCAGCCAATCATCAACCTTCTGCGAAAGCAAACCTATTCCCAGTTTGTGATTGAGAGGGCTTTCTCTCAATACAAACCTGAGTTCTGTATTTTTCTACCAATGACTCAGACCTAATTTACTGCACGTACACTTTGTCTAAGCCCCTGTTTTATATCATTAGCAGTTTGAGCAATTGAGACCGTTGATTCCATATTGGGTTGTACCTCAACCGTATTTTGCTGATCATTATAAAACTCCTCCACTATATCCAGCCCCTCTTCTCCACCCACCTCAAAACTGGCTTTGCCGTAGCCCTGATGTGCCACGAAATCCAATGCCTCCTGATAAAACCCTGCGGCCTTGCTCTGTTCATCCATTTGCTTAGCTGAGCTAATAGCATCTTTCAGATTTGTACCATCCCGTAAAGTTAAGTCCACGTAGTAAATCGGAGTACGGTAGCTTTGAGTCGTACTCTTACCTCTCAACGTCAATTGCAAAGGCAAACATGAAAGTAAGTCGCCCGAAGCGGCATGATAATAACGAAGACGAGCTGCCAGCGTCCGAATACTATTAAAACCCGTTGTTCTGAAGATAAATGTCCCTAACTCGTCCGATTCATCTAAGTTGACGTAGAGTCTGCCATAGGGTTTACAGAGTCCGCCTTGTGCCAGTGGACATAAGTCAGGTGATGGACATGGATGTTGTTCAATACCATTTTGTCCGAGTCGCTGACAGGTTTCTCCATTACCCGAACAAATTAAACGTCCTGTCTGTCGATCAAATAAGCTGTACTCTGCTCTAAGATTAAGCTCAGGATCATTAAAAATCATACGGACTGGAATGATTCTGAGTTTTTGATTCGGTGCTTTGGCACGGAGTTGCTCATCCAGTGGATGTTTCACCCAACCCTCTTTGTTTTGGATTTGGCTGGTAATAGTAAATTGGTCATCCTTTTCAGGAACACGTTTACCATTCTTTTCTATAATTTTACCAATGCTGATACGCCCAAGTACGGGTGGTGTAATTGCTAGACCTGTAATCATGAGATGAATCCTTATTTTGTTAAATATTTACGAAGTCACGATATTTACTGTAAAGCACTACCTCTTCACCTATTTCTTTTCAGCCTGATCAATCACCTCTCTTTATTCATCGGTCACAAGAGATTGAGTGCATCAAAGATTTACGCAAAGCTTCTCCAACGCCCTTTCTCTGTTATTTGGAGGGAGGGCAAGTGGGGCGGCTTTGCGCATTTTTTAGGTTTAAGGAGGAGGGCTAGAGCTGGTTAAGAACTTGAATGAATATTAAATCTGCGACTACCAATACGGGTTTGAGGATACTGATGTAATAATTCGGGCTGTGCTTGGAGTAATGCTTTCTGGTCTAACACCACACTATCCTTCGATTTCTTCCATGTCACACTGCCCTGACTAAATATGGCTTTTTCGGCATCCTTCATTAATATCTGAATACGATGTTTTAGATAGTCATATTTGGTTTGATGGTGTGCTAGATGCTTCTCCTCATTCAGTAGATCAGTAAAAAGTTGATCTACTCCTGATAAAGTAGACAGATCCACAGTTTGTAAAGGTATATGCTGCGGGTATAAGAGTTGCAAAGCTTTAGCTGCTGACTCACTAGCATCGACATGCGGTGGCATATCGTCTTCCACACATGACCAGAAGATTTTTTCTGAAGCAATCAGACGATTAATTACGATCTCGTTGCGTTCAACCTTAAAGATTTTGGCTTCATGTCCACAGATCAAGACACAGATATGCGCTGCCTGTTTGCCTGTGACTGCCAGTTGGTGCTGCACCTGAATAATCACGTATAAAGGCACACCATCACGCCAGAGTTTGGTTCCCCATTCACCGACAGATTTACACTCCAATATCTGTATTTCATCACAGCCTACAACGGCATAGTCCAGATTGGCTAACATAAAGTGTTTGTCAGGATCAGGATGCTGTAGCACCGCATTGACCTTACGCACTTTATGACCTGTCTTGTGTTGGTAATAGTTGGCAATTAAAGGCTCAAGCTGATTACCCCAATATAAGGGGGAATAACTGTTTTGGGTCGGTTGATCAGGCTGGTTCTGCATCCGACCTGTTTTAATCATCCATAACTCTAACATGCTCATGTGAGGATTAAGCCCACAGGCTGCGGCTGCATCACTGCTACCAATGCCTTGTTTGCGTACCTGTAACCATTGTTCACGGCTCATGCCTTTGGTTTTAACAAGGCGTTTGGCACGACTAGGATTAGGTTTAGCTAACGGTAAATGTGGTATGGATTTGCTGCTTTGTGGTTCAACGATATGGTTCATGAGATACTCCATGTCTGTAAAAATTAAAATTGCGGCATAAAAAAAGCCACATCAGGGCGATGTGGAAAAAGGGAGTTTTTGGGTAGAGGGAAACAGATCATTTAAGCAATCGGTATACTGCTTAGGCTAATTTGGCTAGTTGGTTCTAAATTCAATTCAGGTTAGACCACCATTCTGAGTGCCTGTTCCAGTCCTCGCTGTTTCATGGCTGCACCTGTACCAAACCATGCTGAATCCAGTCGGTGATCGGTACTCATGGCTCGACGTTCGTGATCAACAAACTCGGTGATACTACACAGCAAGCCATAGGCTGTATCTTTGGCTGAACTGAGTTCTGCACCTCGTCCCTGACCATTAAACATATCCATGACTTTCGACTTGGCTCGTCCATTCGGTTCGGTTTTATTGGCTGCATTGGCTTCATTTGCCACATTGCGGTAGAACTGGATAATGCTGTCATCCTGTTCAGCAATGCTGAGACTGGTATTGTTAAATACCGCATCAAAATAGGCTGCCGCTTCCTGCTGGGTGACTTTACGCTGACTCAGTTGCTTCATTTCATACATATGCTCATCCCATGCACGAACGGAAATACCCAGTTGCTGTTTGACCTTTTCTGCATCAAAGCGAGTGCTATGTGGAACTTTCACCACACCTGCACTGGTACTGCCATTGCGTAAGGCAATCGCCAAGGTGTTGTTACATACAACCCGAATGGAAGTGAACTGTGCTGTCGTGGCAAGTGTGCCATCACATGCTGTTGCCAGTAAGATATAGCCATTACTGACATCCTTACCTTTCAAGGCTGTACTTTGTCCCGTACGTGCCAAAGCCCAGAACTTTTTACCACCTTTCAATACACCTGCTGTTTCCAGTTCAAAACCTGATTGCTCAGTGAGGTCACGATAGAACTCCAGAATTTCTTTGGGCTGGACTTCCTGAAATCTTTGGCTAACCACAGATAAAGGTGCATGAGTGTCAGAACGATACAAGACACGCTGTTCCTCATAAGGCAGGATGATGCTTTGTCCACGTTCATTTTTTGCCATGTAACTGACATCGGATGATTCAATCCGCCAGTCCATGCCTGCCTGCTGCGCCCAGACTTCAATCGGTTGATGTGGGCTGAGTTGATTACCCAGACCATGCCACGGGGTTTCACCGACATACGCCATTTGTTCAAGTTGATGTGCCATGATGATTTCCTCCCATCCCTAGTTGAAATTGCATTGGCAATTGTTGCAGTGGAAATAAGCGGTAGGCTGCTGTGGCTGTGAGGGTTGAACCAGACTATCAATCAAGCCACCCACCACTGCACCCGCCAGCCCACCGAGTAATGGTGAAAATGGCGTAGGCAAACTTTTGGCAAGGCTTGCACCAATCCCTGCACCTGCCATCGAAGAAAAACTGTTATTGCCTGATGGCTGTGTAGTTGCACGGCTGACATTGGCTGAATAGCAATATGGGCATGTAATATTCATAAGATAATCCTCATTAAATGAAAAAGGCTTACCAATCGGCAAGCCTGTGTTTTTGAATGTAAGGGAAAAAGAAAACATTCAATCTTCATGTTAATGATATATATCTATGATTTTTTGGGATCAACGTTGTGACATACCAAAGGTCTTCATCTTCTTGGTGGCTTTAATCCTGAGATATTGTTCTTTCTTGGGTCGGGCTAAATATAATAAAACCGCACGCATCCTATCCACTTGGTACTTTAAGTTACTGTAAATAATACCAATCCCTACCATTCCATTTTCTTCATATCGCTTTAAATAACGACGATCATGGCAATTAAAGTAACATCCATCCCCATCTGTAATATCTTCCCATAATTCACCCATATCATTCGCAATCTTCCATGCCTCTATACGGTTTCGTTCATTAAGAATAAATACAACATGGTAATGATAACCTTTGCTCTTACTACCTTGTTCTAAAGCCCATACCAGTAGTAATACATCATTTCCATATTTAGAACGATTTACTTTTCTAAGGAAATGCTCCAGATCGTCTTGTACTCTTTGGATATTAACATTGGTGATGTAACTCAACTCGATGCTTACAACCAATAGAGCCTTATAGCTTTCGGTCAATTCTGTTAATCGCCTATCCAGTTTTTCAGCATTCAGACTTTCATTGTAACGATGTTGACGCCTTTCATTTAAATGATCACTTTTCATTTTATTGAAATATCTTTGCCAATCATCAAATGATCTACGCTTTAAACATCTCAACAAATCTATTGGTGAATCCAAATCAAGGTGATACTCATATAATAAATTACAAAATAACTGCAATAAACTTGAATAACTAAAATCGGGATTATAGACTTGATCAAAATCAAGAAGTAATTCACAAAAGTTTTTATAAAAAGATCGAGGCTGTCTTTTTGCATGTAAACTCGATTTAATGAAATCCTCTATCTCAATGGATAGATTTGCTTCACAGATTTCACTTGATGATGTATTTTCAAACTTCATGATCACTTACCTATAGTTTAGAACTATATGAAGTGACAATTATTTTAATAATTAAATTTAAGATTAGATATTATTAAATTAAGTTATTTTAATAAGTAATTTAATAGGTTGATTATATATTTATAAACAAAGTCATTACACATAATTAAAAATCAGATTAAAATATATTAAAAGCACCATTCAAACATAATAATATCAAGGCTTTTAGCATGGTCAACCTTTAAATAAAGCATGATAAATCAAGTTAAAGTTATCCGATGGTAAATATATAAAAACTTTGACATCATGAGCCTAAATTATATATATTTTAAACCTTTGTCATCCATAGAAAAAAAATTAAGTCAATAAAGTATAATGAAGAAAATTATTGATCTATTTTTAATGATTGCTTTGTCTGTCGTTTAGTGGACAACACTTATATAAAGATCAACGACTGGTAGAATCATTGCATCACTGGCTAGATCAACAACGTTTGATTCAGGTCAGTAATGATTGATACCCCTGCAATTTTGTGGTACTCGTCAACCTACCTATACCCTCTACAAAAAACGTTTGGAAAAATAAGGGGAAAACGCCTGAAACAAGGCGGAAAAGTTACTTGAAGCTCTAGCGAATAAATCTAAAATTTAAGAGTAAGTTTTTCGTAAAGAGATGAAGTAATGAGCAACATTGAAGAAATTAACCAGCTTAAATCAGCACTCAAGCAACTAGATGAGGGTGATCTTGTACCTGCATTATTCCTCATGGAAATGGATATTGAATATGGTAGTTTTATAAATTTCCAAGAAAAAATAGATAGAAATTTAATGCGTAATTTCACCCAAAGATTAAATACTATTAAGGAGTTAAGTGAGATTAGAAAAGTTATCCTTGAATATTACTCTAATCTAGACTGGGATTATGTAGATGATTATCTAAGAGAAATTTATACACTTAAATCTCTTTTAAATAATCGTGGTAGAGATCTATCAAAATATCAATCCAACCCAAGATTGTTAGCGTTCGCACTAAACCATTATGAAAAACAATTTAGACGTGGAGATATTATAATTAATGATATAAATAATTATTTTTTTAGATTTTTGTTTATTATTTTTTGTCATCACGATTATAGTAAAAGCACTTTAGACTTGAATATCATTGAGGAGGGCTTTAGTCAGCTTATAAATATTCACCTTATCCATTTCATGAAAAATGATACGATTGATTTTTACAGATGGGCAAAGAACTATATGGATGATCATAATGACAAGTACCATAGTATAGTATACACGCCTATAACAGATGACGAGTATAAAACCACTGTAAATATTATATTTGACACACTCTTTGATGAGAATAAAGATATCTATGTAGCTTTAAAAGATAGGCTATCAAATGCTTGGTATCAGAAAAAATACCGTCAAAAAAATAAAGGGAAAAAGGCTCACCATTATGTTTTACAGAAGAATACCTTAGATGCTCTACATAACCTGGCTTTCAAATGGAAGATGAGTCATGAACAAGTTATTGAAAGATTAATTAATGAGCATTATGTTAAGGAATGCAAAGACGTTTCTGGTGAGTGTTTGTATCAAACAAGCTAAATAATATATTTTTATTCAATCATTTTTTTTGGCTTGTACATTTGCAAGCCATCTATTGCTTGTCTTAATCCTGTTTTATAAATTTCTGGATAACGATCATCATAATAAAGTTGATCTACAAAATTATAATGCCATTTTCTATCTATTGAGACATTATCAAATACAATTCTAATAAATTGATAAAGACTATACAGCCTAACAGAATTATCATAAAATGTTCTTTGATTAAATGTGTAACCATATTCTTTCATTTTATTTCCTGCATACTCTGTACAAACCTTTTTCTCTTCATTATTTAAATTAATTACAGCTTTTTTTCTACAATCATAAGCACCACTAATTGAGATATTATAATCTGGTCTATAATTAACTTGCTTTTTATTGTAATATATATTATTTGCACTTCCCTCGATAAAGAAAAAAGCTCCAGCTAGTGCAGAAACATTCCTAACATCACCATGAAATATCATTTCCTCATGATTTATCTCTTTATTTATTAAAACCAATAAATCTTTGATTATCCTAACATTTCCATTCATGAAGTCATTAAAATCGAATCTCATGAACATATTGCTATAGTTATGAATTATTTGCTTTTTTAATATCTCGAACTCACAAAACATTAATACCCTTAAAAAGACTCTATTCATTTCCTCCTTATGTTTAGGGCTCATCTTATCCTCTTTAAGTCGTCCAGTACTTAATATTTTAAGTTCCAACAATTTATTAAAAAATGACATTGATGCTGAGTCAAAATCAAAATACAAAAATTGAGCCAATAATTTATATTTTACCGTTCCATCCAAACAAGAAATATTGGAGTGTCCACATATATTAAAAATATCTTGCAAATATGTATACACTGGGAAACCACTGCTCTTTACCCTAAGCAATAACTCACCCATAATTCTTTTAAATCTTGACTCAAACACCTGATTTAATTTTAATTCAATCCCACACAACAGATAATGCTTATATACTTCAGCCCTATACTCAGCAAATCCTCTCTGTGAATTTATAGTATCAATCTCATCAGCGACATAGCGATAAAATTCATACTTCAAATCAGAGAAAGTAGACATCGATGCTAGGTCATGTATGAAAATATAGTCCAAAATATTAAATGCCGAAATCTTCCACTCAGTTACTCGAACCACTGCATTCTCTCAAAGATGTACCACTTAACGACATTTTCCTTTTTTTGGTTTTTTTTACAATATCCACATCAAGTCGATTGATGGCAGTTTAGTCAAAAATTCACAATAAACTTGATAAAAATCATTTATTTAATCTTTTAAACTAAAGGTACACCTTATGAAAAATGCAACGATCAAGACTTCAGACTACTTATTTATGCAGTTTAGAACTGCCATGCCAACACTCGACCAAGTCTGTGATATCTATTATCCACACCTAAGTAAAGCCAAGCGACTTGAAAAAGCTCGGAATGTAGAATTTCCTTTCTGCTGTTTTAAGCTTGATACAAGTCAGAAAGCACCATACTTTGTTGATATTATTGACCTAGCTTTTGTACTTGAAGAAAGATATAAAGATCAATTTGATAATTTTAACAAACTTGATTGAACAGTTTTAAAACTTGTTCAACATCCATAATATTTTTCCTGACCTTTACGGATACATACCGCTCCAGACTACTCCACGAATCATGCAGGCTCACTTGCTGGATTTGTGGAATAGTCATTCCTTTCTCGGCCAAACGTGTACAACCCTCATGACGTAAATCATGAAAATGTATGTCATCTATCCCCAACAACTTGCAAGCCTTTCTAAATTCACTCCCCATTGTCCTTGGGCTTAACGGCACGAGTAGGTTTTCATCGTAACCTCGTTTTAACATCCGATTGCGGACATCTCCATCAAGCAATAAATCAATTATTTGCTGACAATCAGCATGGACACTAAACTCTTTGTGGTTGCCTTTAGAGCCATTCGGATTTTTTAAATCCCGAATCTTCCATAATTTATTCGTTTCATCATAGTCATCCAGTTGCATCCGTGTAATCTCTGCTTCCCGTCTGCAAGAGAAAATTGCAAACCACATGATTAAGTGCATAGGGTAGCTGTAAGATGAATGATTCCATTTTCTAACAAAATACTTTGTAAGTCTTTCAAGCTCATCAAAAGTAGGTAGCCTATCTCTTTTTTGACTAGATGATATTTGACGAGTCTTTCTCAATTGGGCAGTGGTTTTATCAAATGTTGGTAAATCTACTTTTAAATTCCACATAATTGAAGCATGGCTTAATACTCCCCTGATGTGCAATAACTCATGCTGTAATGTGCTGGTGGCTATTGGCTGTAAATTCAATTTATCAATTCCTTTTTTCCGTAAAGACACGTGACTAGAGATATGAGTTGAACTTATTTCTGTAACCCTATTCTGGGCAATGGGTAACTTTTGAATTAATTTAAGCGAGTATGTTTTAGTACGCCCATATTGATCGCCAACCTCTGCTAAATACTTGGTAATCGCATCATATAAGGTTAAGTCCACTAAGTTTTCCTGACCAAACAGAATCTCTGGATTTTCATCTATCTCTGCTTCACGTTTACCGATCCACATGCTAGCTAATCGCTTTGTAGAAAATGTCTGGCTTTCTTTAAATGCAGGAAATCCTTTTTTATTGATTCTGATCTCCGCACGATAACGGATTGTTCCATCCTTGAGTTTTCGTTGTGCTATAGTACCCACAAAATTTACGCCATAGAAAAATTTACGCCATTATGGCGTAAAAATGGCGTAAATTCTAATCGAAACGGTGCGAATTAGGCGTGAATGGTTGCAAATAATTTAGTATCAATATCAACATAAATGGATGATTTTTAATGATTAAATCAGACACCCTTGAAAATACTAAAGATTTCAGAATTAGCGTTGCGCCGATGATGGATTGGACAACCAAGGACTATCGTTTCTTTGCCCGTCTTTTTAATCCCAATGTGGTGCTCTATACTGAGATGGTCACAACAGGTGCGATTATTTATGGCGGTGCCAATCGTCATCTCGATTTCAACAAACAAGAACAGCCGATTGTGTTGCAACTCGGCGGCTCCAACCCACAAGAGTTGGCGACCTGTACCAAAATGGCGGAAGACTGGGGTTATAACGAAGTCAATTTAAATGTCGGCTGCCCAAGTGATCGCGTTCAGAATAATAAAATTGGTGCATGTCTCATGGCAGAGCCAAATCTGGTGGCTGAATGTATTCACAGTATGCAAAAAGCAGTTTCGATTCCAGTGACGGTAAAACATCGTATCGGGATTGATGACATGCATTCTTATGAAGAGATGCTGCATTTTGTCGATACAGTTGCTGCCACAGGTTGTACCCATTTTATTGTACATGCACGTATTGCCATCTTGCAGGGCTTATCGCCAAAAGAGAATCGTGAAGTTCCACCATTACGTTATGAAGATGTCTATCGTCTCAAACAAGAACGTCCGCATCTCACCATTGAAATTAATGGTGGCATCAAGACCTTTGATGAAACACAGCAACATTTACAGCATGTCGATGGCGTGATGATTGGTCGCGAAGCCTACCATAACCCGTATCTATTGGCTGAAATGGGACAGCTCTGGAATTTGGAAGCAGTTGATCGTTTTGAGATCATGCAGCAAATGATGCCTTATATTCATCAACGTGTGGCCGAAGGTGCACCGCTTTCAATTATCACCCGTCATATTCTGGGCTTATTTCAAAACCTACCAGGTGCACGTAAATGGCGTCAGGCGCTGAGTGGTGGTAATGCCAAAACCATCGCCGATATTGAACATGCCATTCAAAATATTCAAGCTGCGATGCAACGTACTGAAGATTATTTAAAAGAGCATCAGGACTAATCTGATATGCTAACTAAGCATAACGTTTTTGCAATGGGACATAGCGCAAAAGCCGCTATGTTGCATCAGCATTGAACTTGCTATAAATCCAAACTTCTCATCCCCCTTGAGCTTAACAAATCGCGTTAACCGTTATGCTCAAGCACGGTTTCACAATTTTATCTTACAGAAACAACCGAAGTTGATTTAAGCTTTTTTAGCTAACTGAAACTCTTCATAAGAATCAAAAGGCATCTGCGTTTTTGTATCAATGATTTCAATCTGTTCATCACCTAACATAATCATATTCCGAGTGGGAACACCTTGTAGCTGAATCTTTAACTGATCGTTATCCAGAAACTTAAATTGTCCTGCATAAATTTTAGCTGGGCGATTATCATTATTATTGCTTTGTTCCAATACAAAAGTTTGATCTGCGTTGATTTTAAGATCAATTCCTGTACCCAAACAGCCATCACAACTTGTCACGCATGTCGCACATGGAACTACGCCCGAATAATGCCCGACCCATGCCTTAAGCTCAGGATGATTGACTGAATGTTGCTTATTTGAGTGTAGATCTGGTGTTTGTGCTTGCGCATTACTTTGATTTTTTGCCTCATTCGACTGTGAACATCCCAAACTGATACTGGCAAAAACAAAGGAAGTCAGCAATGTCTTTTTCATATCCAATTTCCCTCAAACTCAATATTTAAAATTCATTGCAGGTTCAATACTACGCGGCGCATCACTATACGTTCAGGCATGCGACCAAAGCAAGTGCTGCGATACTCATGTTAGCTAAAGGGATATTTATAGATCTCGTGCAAAAAACAATACGACTTAATGGCCCTGTTTTTTATTAAAAATAAGGTGATTTATATTGAAGTGTTCACAATCAAGCGTCGCAATATTGAACTGAATATTTTAAAAACGCTTGTATCCAAAACAAAAACTTTGATACATGGCTGAATAAGTTGCACGATCTGATCGAGATCAGAAGATTTTTCCGAACAAAACACTTTCACCGCTTTACTCAATATAATGATATTAAACAAAAACTTAGATAAACATCAAGTATCAAAGCAGATCTAATAGCCCACACCAACATGTCTATTTTTTAATCAAAAATGAAATATAATCTTACAAATCATTTTATCTAAACTAATCAACCAACAACTTACTGATAATGAAAAAGATTCTTAAATAGCAATTCAGCTAAGTGATCTGTACAACAGCTCAAATGTTATATTATTACGTTACATTTCAGTTTTTTTAAGATTTATCGCTTACTATGGGCGCCGTAATAAATTCTGGCACACGTTCAGTTGTTTTGAAAATGCGGTAGAGATGCACAATGATTTATGATGTACCTTCAGTTGATCACAGTATGATTCACCCACCCTCGCAACAGGTGGTTATTCCTTATCGAGAAATGCCGAAGCCTGCATCAGTGCCAGCAATTGATGTTGATAAATTCTCTCAGAAATTGGCAAAGCGTGCCTCTTATCGTAGTTCATCACAGTGCGCTAAATTTGTCAGAATCGCCCTACAATCTGCAGGTGCCAATATTGTTAAGCATCCAGTGGCTGCGTCAGACTGGGGCCGCACTCTACAACAGATTGGTTATCAGCAAATTACACCCGCGTTTAACAATCCACAGCCTGGCGATATCTATATTATCCACCGTACTAAAAAACACCGTTACGGGCATATTGCTGGCTTTACCGGTTCACAATGGGTTTCAGATTTTAAGCAGACCAGTTATGACGTCTATAAAGACCCAAATGTCACCTATACCTATTACCGTTTAACGCCGCAATATCCACAGGCTTAATTTATTGGGGCAATCATTTCAGCCCTGATTTTTTATCCAGTTTCTTTAAGACTTCAGCCACCGCCACCATGGCAAAGCTTGAAGTCACCACCACCGCCGAACCATATCCCCCGCAGCGTAGACCCGCACTTGGGCAAACATCCGCGCTGGAAAATGGGTTATCAATCGAATACACGCAAGTAATGCCAAATTTCTCTTTGGGCTTTTTGCAAATACCCATAGAGCGCAGTTGAGTACGTAACTTTGCCAACATTGGATCTTGTTCGGTTTTGGACAAATCTGCCACCCGAATCTTCAACGGGTCGAGTTTACCTCCTGCTCCACCCGAAACAATCAGCGGGACTTTGTTAAAACGGCAATGCAGCATCAAGGCAAGTTTGGCTTTGACATCGTCAATACAATCTAAAACGATACTTGGAACTGGATTTAAAATTTCTTTGACATTATCAGGCGTCAGATAGTCATCAATCACATTCACTTTCATGCGTGGATTGATCTGGCGACAACGTTCCGCCATCACTTCGATTTTTTCTTGACCTAATGTCGAACTCATCGCTGGCAATTGACGGTTAATATTTGATGCTGCTACCACATCCATATCGACCAAAGTCAATTCACCAATCCCGGTACGTGCCAGTGCCTCAACCGCCCAACTGCCAACACCACCAATCCCAATCACCATGACATGGCTTTGCTCATAATGTGCAAACGCATTTTCTCCATAAATTTTGGCAACACCAGCAAAACGGCGCTCATATTCATCATTTACAGGAACATCAGTCATAACAGGGCGGTCTATAGCTTTCGATTAAAGCTGTATTTTAACGTGTTTAACTGGTTTTAGGTTAGCTCAGTGAAACTTTACTTGATGGTTGATCTCGACGAATTAAAATCACCAACAAGATAAAAACCATCAGGCTCATGCACAAAGCCAATAGGTTTGCATTAATCCATCCCAGGCTACTCAAAATCGGTGCAGGTAAAAATGCCCCTAAGGTCGCAAATAAGGCAATTCCTGTTTCATTAATGCCTTGGACACGATGTTTTTGCTGCTCGTTAAGACCTGCTAACAAGGTTGATGCACCTGAATAAGCAAAATTCCAACCCACACCCAAAACGATCAAGGCAGCATTAATATAGATGCCGACCTGTCCAAACATTGGAATTAAAGACGATAACATCAGCAAAGCAAAACCAACATAAATTGTAGTATGCATTCCCCAGCGTTGAATCAGTTTAGAGACAAAGAAGGACGGGATAAACATCGCCAATACATGTAGCTGAATCGAGATCGAAGCATAATGAAATGAGTGATGCTCCTTGAGATGCAAGGAGGACATAATCATCATCACATTCATAATATAGTAGGCAAATGCACCGCTGATCACCGCAGCAATAATTAAAGTGCTTGGCAGTTTGCTCCGTTGAGTTGGTTCAATCAGCACTTGCTGTATCTGCTGGCGTTGGAATTTTCTGTTCCATAGATACAAGATCGGAGAAAGCAGCAAGGCCAAGACACTAAAAATGAAATAGATCGCAGTAAAATCAGGTAACCCTTGCACCTGTTGAAATTGGATTGCCAACATCGGTGCAATAACCGCAGCAACCACACCACCCGAAATGACCATCGCGGTGGCTTTTGGAATTAAATCAGCGGCCAGCCGATCAGAGGCAGCAAAACGATAAAAATTAGCGGTGGAAATGAATAAACCCAGTGAAAAATGACTCAGACATAATAGATAAAACTGTTGCTGCTGTAGAGCCAAATAACCGAGAACACCTGCCAAGAACAGGCAGACGCAACCAAACTGGAAAACCAAATGCCGTCCGAGCTTTTTCATTAAAAAAGAAAAAATAAAGGTGGTCAGTAACATCGCTAAAAACTGCAAACCATAAGGAACCGTAGCCAAAGCCTGTGTTGGCGCTAACTTTAACCCCACAATTGCAGCCACAGTAACAGACAGAACAGCGGCAATTAAATTAAATGCCTGCGCAGCCAAGAGATAATAAACATAGCGTGGTAACTGATTCAAAACCTTTATCCAATTTAACCGAGCCTGAATACCTTAACGCTGAATGCTTGAAATTCAAACAAAAAAAGATGAAAGACCAGCTTTCATCTTTGATTTAAGTGTGTGTTTCGTTATGCAGCAATCAGATTGCGTAATACATAATGCAAGATACCGCCTGCTTTAAAGTATTCTACCTCATTCAAGGTATCAATGCGGCATAACACTTTGAACTGATCTTGACTGCCATCTTCTCGCTGTACCTGAATATCCAGCGTTTGATGCGGTTGGATATCATCAGATAATCCATGAATCGACAATACTTCACGGCCAGTGAGGTTCAAGGATTGACGGGTTTGCCCATCCACAAACTGTAAGGGCAATACGCCCATGCCTACTAAATTAGAACGGTGTATCCGTTCAAAACTTTCAGCAATGACCGCTTTAACGCCTAAGAGATTAGTCCCTTTTGCAGCCCAATCTCGTGACGAACCTGTGCCATATTCCTTACCTGCAATAATCAGCAACGGTGTTTTCTGTTGCTGGTACAACATTGATGCATCATAGATGGCCTGCTTTTCACCTGTTGGAATGAAAATGGTATTTCCACCTTCTTCACCACCCAGCATTTCATTCTTGATGCGGATATTGGCAAAAGTCCCGCGCATCATCACTTCATGATTACCACGTCGAGAACCGTAGGAGTTGAAATCTTTCGGTTCAACCCCCTGCTGCTGTAAATAACGTCCTGCTGGGCTATCTTTCTTGATATTCCCTGCTGGAGAGATATGATCGGTGGTGACCGAGTCGCCCAATACCGCCAAGATTCGTGCTTGTTCAATATTGCTAATGGCCTTCGGAGGCTGATTAATTTCTTCAAAAAATGGTGGATGGCGAATATAAGTCGAATTATCCTGCCACGCATAAGTTTGGCTTTGTGGAATCTGAATCGCCTGCCAAGTTGCATCCCCATCAAACACTGCTGCATATTCTTTATGGAACATGTCAGTATTCACTTTTTGCAGTACTTGATCAATTTCAAACTGACTTGGCCAAATATCTTTCAAATAAACATCTTGTCCATCTTTGCCTTGCCCAATCGGTTGCGTGGTTAAATCAGTCCGGATATTCCCCGCTAAACCATAAGCCACGACCAAAGGTGGAGACGCCAACCAGTTGGTTTTTACCAATGGATGGACACGTCCCTCAAAGTTACGGTTACCTGAAAGCACAGAAGCAACATTTAAGTCATGGCATTGAATCGCTTCTTCGATGGGTTCAGGTAAAGGCCCTGAGTTACCAATACAGGTGGTACAGCCATAACCAACCAAGTTATAACCCAACTCATCCAAGTACGGCGTTACACCTGCAGCCGCTAAATAATCAGTGACCACTTTAGAACCCGGGGCCAGTGAACTTTTCACCCATGGTTTACGTTGCAGGCCTTTTTCAATGGCTTTTTTAGCCAGCAACCCCGCCGCCAACATCACACTTGGATTCGAGGTATTGGTACATGAGGTAATCGCGGAAATCACCACATCGCCATGATTCAATGGATAAGATTTACCTTCAATGGTGCAAGAGGGTTCTTCATGCGCTAAATTCGCTTTCTTGGCTTCGACAGCCGTACCGCCGCCACCTTCATTCTCTAAACGTTCTTTGGCTTCTTTCGCTGGTTTTAAATTAAGCTCCATCAACGCATTAAATGTTTTCGGAACATCGCCCAACAAAACCCGATCTTGTGGACGCTTTGGTCCTGCCAGACTGGCTTGTACCGTGCTCATATCCAAGCTGAGCGTATCGGTAAAAACTGGCTCATCGCCTGCATGACGCCATAAGCCTTGTTCTTTACTATAAACTTCGACCAAATCAATACGGTCTTGTTTGCGGCCAGTTAGGGCTAAATACCCCAATGTCACCTCATCAATCGGGAAGAAACCACAGGTTGCACCATATTCAGGTGCCATATTGGCAATGGTCGCACGATCAGCCAATGGTAAATCAGCCAAACCATCGCCATAAAACTCAACGAATTTACCCACCACGCCTTTTTGGCGCAGCATTTGGGTAATGGTCAAAACCAAATCGGTCGCAGTAATCCCTTCATTCAACTTACCTGTGAGTTTGAATCCGATCACCTCAGGAATCAACATTGATACAGGTTGCCCGAGCATGGCTGCTTCGGCTTCAATCCCCCCTACACCCCAACCTAAAACCCCCAGTCCATTGATCATGGTGGTATGTGAATCTGTTCCAACTAAGGTATCTGGAAAGGCAAAAACCTGACCTTCATCATCACCTAACCAGACAGCTTGCGCTAAATATTCTAAATTGACTTGGTGGCAAATCCCGGTCCCAGGTGGCACCACACTAAAATTATTAAATGCAGATTGTCCCCAACGAAGGAATTGATAACGCTCACCATTCCGTTGCATTTCAATTTCAACGTTCTCGGCAAAGGCATTTTCATCGGCAAAATGATCGACCATCACCGAATGGTCAATCACCAAATCGACGGGTGACAAAGGATTGATGAGGTTAGGATCACCGCCTGCTTGAGACATGGCGGCACGCATCGCAGCCAGATCAACCACTGCAGGAACACCCGTGAAATCCTGCATTAACACCCGTGCAGGGCGATACTGAATTTCCTGATCAGAACTTTTGGTTTTCTGCCAATCAACCAAGGCCTGAATATGCTCCACTTTTACACTTTTTTGATCTTCGAAACGGAGTAAATTTTCTAGCAAAACCTTTAAAGACTTTGGCAATTTATCAATATTACCAAGTGTTTCAGCTGCTCGCGCTAAACTATAGATTTGATAGGATGTCGAACCGACGCTGAGTGTTTGTAATGCATTGAAACTATTGATTTTGCTATATCTGGCCATAAGGTTACCCTCCCAGTATTGGCTGATGTGTTTATTATCAAATTGTTCTTTTAATGTACCCCTGTTTAGAAAAGCATGTGTTCCCTTTTAGTATCTTATTTTTAACGAGATTATTTGCTTATTCTCTTAAAATTTAAGTCGCAACGCAGCCAATGAATTTTGCCAAAGTTGTGCAGCCAGCTGCAACTCAGGCTGGTCAAGGGTATGAGCCAAACTCTCCAGAACATAAGGTAGGTTGACTGGGGTATTACGGGTGCGATGCTCGGTCGAAGTTTGGCAACACAACGGCGTCATATCTGGACAATCGGTTTCAATCACCAAATGTTCACTGCCTATCGCCTGTACCACTTGATGCAGTTTCTTGGCATTCGGATTGGTGATTTGTCCTGTCACCCCGATTTTAAAGCCCAGTTTAACCAAGGCTTTGGCTTCTTCGACTCCACCACTAAACGCGTGAGCAATGCCACCCAATTTGAATTTTTGTGTTTTTAAAATGGCAATCGTTTCTGCATGTGCTTTACGGATATGCAATAACACGGGCTTTTGATACTGTGTTGCCAATACAAGTTGCTCAATAAAATAATGTTGTTGCTTGGCAAAAAGTTCGGGCTGTTTATGCTGTTTTAAAAAAGTATCTAAACCGATTTCACCTACAGCCACACAGTCATGCTGCTGTAGGACTTGCTCAAGCCGCTGTAAATGTTCTGGCTGATGTTGTTCGATATAAAATGGATGTAAGCCAGGTGCCAGATAAGAAGTCGGCACCTTGTCCCAAGCGTATAATTGTTGATGGGTGTGGATCAGTTCATCGAATCGTGATTCAACAAAACCGATTAATACCAAAGCATCGACCCCAACCTGTTTTGCTTGTTCAGCCAGATGTTGCCGATCATGCTCAAAATCGGCAACATCAAAATGGGTATGGGTATCGAACAGTTGCATTAACTTTGACTTGGCGTACTTGCAGCAGGCGTAGATGCTGCAGGCGTATCAATTTTTGGTAAATATTCAGGTTTTAAAACACCCTGCAATTCACTAAATGGAATCACTAATCGCGGTAAACCGACGACATAAGGACCAATCTCATATTCGCCATATTGCAGAATTAAACCCTGTTCACCCAATAAGAAATTATCGGTGACTTGGAATGGCCAAGCCTGTTCATATTCTTTTGGATCAGTGGCGAGTTTTGAATCGACAATCCACACTTTAAAGGCTTCATGTGCCAGTTTGTCTAAAGTTGCTTTTTGCTTCGGCAATAATAGGTCGTGCAATTGAATCTGTTTTTGGTTCGCTAAATCAAAGTTATAGTAACGTTGTGAGGTTGAACCATGCGCTCCCCCCAAATAACTGCTGCTATTCAACACTACAGTTGCCAGTTGACCTTTCGGTTGTAAAATCTTTGGCTTAACCATCAAGCTGATCTGATGACTACTACTGAGTGCTTTTAACTCATCATCGATTTTAACAAAGGCATTGGCATAGGCTTGTGCCTGAGCATCTAAACCGTTTTTTTGCTCAGTCGTTTTTGGTGCAGATGCTGCTGAAGCATCGGCATCAACGACATCGAGCATTTTACTCAGTTGATCGAGAATCTGCTGATCCAGTAACTGGTCAATAAACGGGAAATTACTTTGTAATCGTTCAACGGTAAAATCTGGGCAGGTATTGCCTTTACACTCAGGTAAAGTCACCTGTAGCTTCACCGTTTCACCACGCAAAATCGGCTCGGCAGTTTGCTGTGCCGCTGGCGGATCTGTCGGTTTATCCTGTGATTCTTTCGGCTCTGATTTCGGTTGGCAAGCAGCAAGTAGAATTGCACAAGCAAGCACGCTGTATTTAGCAATTGTTTTCATTTAAACCCTATCAGCATTGTTATTACACAAGATTTTTAAATGCTATCGAACTTCATACAAAACCGCTAGCAGTGCATGCAATTTCTATACGAATCTCAAAAATCTTGTACTCAATCCGATTAGAACATTTGCTGGTATATTTCAGCTTGTAGCATTTGTTTGCTTTGTTCCGTAGTCAAATAAATATCTAGTTGTGGTGCATCTTTGCTGATTTCATTGGCACGATAATGCACTCCAATTCCTTCTCCATCAAAGAACCAATCCGCTTGTCCCCAATACAATTTTTTCGGCACTTGCTTTTTGACTTCTGCCGATTGCTTGTCTACCCATGTTTGATAATGCGCCTGAATAATCTCGTTCAATGCATTTTGCTGATTCTTCTGGATCACATCCAAAACACTGACACTTTTTTGCAGCTTACGATCCGCCACAAAAAAGTAGAAGCGATCTTTCACCGCAATATCTTCTTGTTGTGTATCCACACCCACTTGCAACAATACATATTGATTTCGTTGCGAGGCAATACGTGTGGTTAGATGCAGTTCATAGGCTTTGTTTTTAGAATATTTATCTTGCCACTCATCTGACTTTTTCACATAGGCATTGATGGCCTGTTGCAAGGTTAGATTTTTATTCAACTCAATCTGCTGTTGAATCACGTTGGCCTGATTTTTCGCAATCCATGCATTGAGCCAATCATCTTGTGTCTTGATGCTTTGAATGTCGACATCAATACAATTTTTCTTTTCACAAAATGGCAAGGCATAATCCGCCTTGGCTTCTTTCATATTTAGATAAGGGAGAACTTCGGCTTTTTCGGCAGTGACTGCTACTTGTTCTTTACTTTGAGCGGCATCAGTCTCATTTTTCTTAGGATGATCACATGCGGTTAAAGCCATCATTCCAATCAATATACTGACAGCAAAAAGTGGTTTTAAAGTGTTCATCACATCATCCTTTATTTTCTGGTTATTCAATTAAAAACAGCCTCTAATTAGAAGCTGTTTTTGTCTATCTTAGTGTTCTCGTGTGTTACGGAACTGAATGTCTGGCCAGCGTTCTTGCATCAACTGCAAGTTTACGCGACTTGGTGCAAGATAAGTTAAGTGGCCGCCGCCATCAACTGAAAGTTGATCATGTGCCTTTTTCTTAAACTCATTCAGGATCTTTTCGTCATCACAATGCACCCAACGAACGGTATGCACACTGACAGGCTCATAAATACAATCCACTTTATATTCTTCTTTTAAGCGATAAGCGACCACATCAAACTGTAACACGCCGACAGCACCGACAATCAGATCATTACTGATTTGTGGCATGAACACTTGGGTTGCACCCTCTTCAGATAACTCTTTCAGACCTTTTTGCAACTGCTTGGATTTCAAAGGATCTTTTAAGCGGACACGGCGGAACATTTCTGGCGCAAAGTGTGGAATCCCAGTGAAATGTAGATCTTCACCGCTGGTAAAGGTATCTCCAATCTGAATGGTGCCATGGTTATGCAAACCAATGATATCACCCGGCCAAGCCTCTTCCAGATGCTCACGCTCACCCGCAAGGAACGTTAATGCATCACTAATACGCACATCTTTACCGATACGCACATGATTCATTTTCAAGCCTTTTTCATATTTACCTGAGCAAATACGCATAAAGGCAATACGGTCACGATGCTTTGGATCCATATTGGCTTGAATCTTGAAGACAAAACCTGTGAAACCTTCTTCATTGGCATCCACAATCCGTTCTTGCGTTGGATGTGCCTTCGGCTCGGGCGCCCAATTAATAAAGGTATCCAAGACATGATCCACTGCAAAGTTACCTAATGCAGTACCGAATAAGACTGGAGTTTGTTTACCTTGCAAGAATAACTCACGGTCGAGTGGCTCATTGGCCATTTGTACCAATTCAAGTGATTCCTCAAAGGATGCCCACGCCAACTCGCCTACTTTTTCACGAATATCAGCATAGTCATAACCATCACGCACTTCGATATCAGTAATGGTTGAACCAAAACCTGCTTTATAGACATAAAGTTTGTTTTCAAGCAGGTTATAGACGCCAGCAAAATCACGTCCCATACCCAAAGGCCATGTAATTGGCACACAACGGATATTCAAGACATTTTCGATTTCGTCAAGTAACTCTAAAGGTTCGCGAATTTCACGGTCCATTTTGTTGACGAATGAAATGATTGGCGTGTCGCGCATACGACACACTTCCATTAATTTAATGGTACGTTCTTCGACACCCTTTGCACCATCAATCACCATCAATGCAGAATCCACTGCGGTTAAAGTCCGGTAGGTATCTTCCGAGAAATCTTCATGTCCCGGGGTATCGAGTAAGTTAATGGTGTGCTTTTTATAAGGGAACTGCATCACCGATGTGGTAATCGAGATGCCACGTTCTTTTTCCATTTCCATCCAGTCTGACGTTGCTGAACGGTCAGACTTACGGCTTTTGACCATCCCTGCAACCTGAATCGCCTTACCCCATAACAACAGTTTTTCTGTCATGGTGGTCTTACCCGCATCCGGGTGGGAAATGATGGCAAAGGTTCTGCGAACCTTTACCTGCTTAGCTAATTCATCTTTAAACATGAGAAAAATCTACAATATGTACACAGTTATGTACACATTTCTAAATATGTACCAAAACTGAAAAAAGTGGGAATTCAAAATTGGCATAATTGTAGCAGATTTAGAGTTATATAGGCATAGTTGGTAATCCAGTGGCTTTTGGTATTGAGCCACCGATTGTCTATCTATGACGCCACTTAGTTTTATACACTCAATCTATACTTTTGCTTCGGACTCTTCGGTTTATCTGGAATTGTACGTTCAATCAAATCCGCTTCTATTGCAGGATTCAAGTAATTCTTTTGGAACGTTGCTCGATGGGTTAATCCGACCAATTGCATCAACTCAGCCAAAGTGTAGTCTTCTTGCTTCATTGCCGAAACCAAACGTTGTACTTGATCGCTCACTTGTACGCCAGCTTGAGCGGTAACATGATCGCTATCTTGAGCGGTATCATTTGAACTCAGGATTGCATCTAAGATCATCTGCAAAATATATTCAATAAATGGTGCTGAATCAGTACGATCGGTACTTGTTTGCAAAGCCTCATAGTAGGCTTTTTGATTTTGATGAATCAAACTCTCAACTGGAATATTAGCAAAGATTGGATTCCATCTGCTTAATATTAAAGTTTGCCATAGCCTTCCCATTCGACCATTACCATCTGCAAATGGATGAATAAATTCAAACTCATAGTGGAAGACTGAGCTTTGAATCAGTGGATGTATATCGCTGTCATTCAACCAATCAAGTAAATCAGCCATCAAACGGTTAATCTGATTCGCAGGTGGAGCCATATGCACCACTCGATCACCTGACATCACACCGACACCACCATGACGATATTGACCAACCTCATCAATCAAGCCTGTCATTAAAATTTGATGCGCTTGTAATAGGTCTTTTTCTTGGCTTGGTTGCCACTGCTGAAAGGCTTCATAAGCTTTAATGGCATTACGTACTTCCTGAACTTCTTTAGGAGGTGCAATTACGGTCTTACCATTTAGAATCGCCGTGATTTGCTCGGTACTTAGAGTGTTTCCTTCAATCGCAAGTGAGCCTTGAATGGTACGAATACGATTAGCCTTCCTTAGCTTAAGACTATTTTGGATTTCTTCTAAAACGGTCAAGCGCCCTATATTCTCACTGATCTGTGCAATCAGATGAATGATTTTGGAAGTGATGGTATAAGGCGGTTGGTATTTCACAATAGGTCTACTCCGCTAGACTTGTTTTAGAATAAATTCTTAATTTGCTCAATCATCTATATAAACTACTTTTTTCTTAAATAAGCTTCTACTTAGGGATAGCTACAATATTTGAAGAGCATTTGATGGTATTATGAAAACCTAACCAATTCGGTTGACTCAGAATTTTAAACACCTTCATCTAGAGCCTCGAATTTATATTTAGAACTTGGATTAATAAGCAAGTTCTGGATTCATATTATAAATTTCTTCCAATCTACTTTGCTCTTTCTGAATATGCTCCTGAATCAAAGGAGCTTCTTTCACTTTATTAAATAGACCCAACATCCTTTTTTCAGAACGTATTATCAGATCTCTATAAAGCATAGGCGTAATTTTTACATTTCCTCGTTCCATTGGATCATTTTCAAAAGGCAAAATACAATCCCCCAAAACAAAGCCTTGTACCGCAGTATTTGCAGTAATAGCTCCTTTTTCTCTTAATTCAATTACATATTTCCAAACCTGATTAACTTCTTTAGTTCCCAATTTTAGATCTGTAGTTTTTAAATCAATAATAATGAGGTGAGAAACGCCATTAACTTCAAATTCATCATTGTAAGCAGGTAAAGAATAAAAACCAACAGTTCCATCAGGTAAAATTAAATAATCTGGTCTATTACGAGAACCCTTAGAATCTGGTTGTTTGAACAAATGTTTTAAAGCATGTGTCATACCTTTATTTGAAGTGTATTCTATACTTTCAAACTGAGGACCAAACATCCATAATGAGTTATTAAATAGAACTTGAAGTTCATGTACTTCATCTATTTCGCTGATATCCATTTTTAATTTAAATTCTGCAATAGTCTTCAAACGACCTTGTATTTCATCTAATACCACCTTTGCCATATCAATACCCCAATCATTGAGAATTGAGTAAAGATTATCCAAATCATGCTCTTTATAGGTGCTCAACTTTTGTAATAAATTAAATTTATTTGAAGACTTTTCTAAATTTATTAGTATATTAGCTAAATGGAATAATGTACTCTCATTTAAACTAGGACAATCTTTTACCACCTCATCAACAAAACTAATCAGCTTTGTCCTTGCAGACGATCCGAGATCTCTACTTTCACTTCTAACTTTGCCTAATACTTTATTTGCTTTTAATTTTGATTCTTTTTCTAAGGGTTCATCCATTAAATCTTTAATAGCAGGGATCATTACATCTTCAAATTCAGACCATAATTCACTTTGAACATCAAATCCTGACCAATCAGGTAAAACTAGATTTAAAGAATGTAGACAATCTGCCTCAATAATTAAATTATACTTTTTTGCTGCTGATTTTCGTTGATCAAAAGCATCAAAGTTTTTTAGAAAACTCCAATTTATTCCACCAACTAATCTTCCATGAACCCACCATGCAACACCTCTTTGCTTTGTAGATATATCAGCTTTATCAGTATCAATAAGTCTCAAAATTACTTTTTTTTCTTTAAAAAATATTTCCTTGCTAATTAAGCAATCTGAGGGAATGTCATTAAAATTTAACTGCTCCTTATTTACAAAAATTTTAAAAGATGGACGTGAAATAAAGCGAGCACTTAGCTCTTTTCTTAATTCCTCAATTTCAACTATATGTTCAATATATTTAATCGGCGTAGAAATTTTAATTCCTGCTTCTTTTTTAGTTTTTTTATGAGCCTCACCAGAAATTTGTAATGGCGATTTATCTGTATTTATGGATCTAGAAACTTGAGCAGAAAACTCATTACCATCTTTTACAGAAACAACTTGATAAAAATCATTGAAACAGAAAGCTGAAAATCGACCTTTTCCATTTTTACCAAACACTTCTCTTTGCTCAATTATTTCTCCATTTGTATCGTATATTGAAACGGTATTACCCTGATTAGAGATACGATCATAGTTTAAAATATTCCAAATACTCTTAAATTCATCTAGTGCCAGCCCCTTTCCATCATCAAGAATTTCAAATTTAGGATTAGCTAAATCTTTAGAGGTTGGCCATGAGATATATACATTTTTAGCTCCCGCATCATAAGCATTTGCAATTAATTCTACAGTAGCAACGATAGGATCTTTTATCATGTTTCCTAGAAACTTATCTAGAAAGCGTTGATCATATTTAGTTTCAAATAAATCCTGTTGTGACATTTCCTTCCCCAAGAAATTAATGAGCATAATGTTGATTGATGACTATTTTGAAGCCTTCTTTTTAGTCCGTGTATAAATATGCTTCGCCAATCGCTTAGCAACCTTTTTACGCAATTCATCCGTACTCATTACCTTATTACAGACTTCCTCATTTCCTGCAAGTCGAACAAGAAACAGATCAATTAACTTTCCTGATAAGTACTCTGTAAAACTGTCTAGAGAATTTGCGTTCACCGCTTGTACTATCTCTTCATTTTCAATAGCTGCTTGCTCAACCTGATCAAAGAACAATTGATCTGCTACTGTAAAATCAGTACCAAATGCCTCATTCAATTCATCAATCAGATGCGATACATTATCTGTAGATTCTGCCTGTCCTGTTCCCACATCCGTTGAACCTTTCAAGGCATTGGCTTCACCATGCCCTAAATCAATACTATTTTCACTTAACTTCTGTAGGCGATAAAATTGAAGTTCCACAATTTTAGATAAATCAACTTCATTTTCCTTTGAGCCTTTAGGCAACTTTTGTAGTAAAGCTTTTAAATACGCATATCGTTGCTCATGTTCTGAATCTGTAAAGTCCATAATTTGCGAGACAAACAGATATAAATTTAAATAGCTTTGCAATTGGCTCTTAAATAACTTTTGTTGCTCTTGTTGATGTACAAGATCATCAGGATGAATTTTCTTATATTTATCAACAGCACGGTCAATAATGCTATTCAACTGCTTATGTTCATGCCCTGTTAGCTTACTTCGATCTTTAAACCAAATATTTGCAAACTCAATTAAATCAGCTTCAAAGTAAAACTTCCATTGATCCAATGTATGACCAAGCTCATTCAACTTTTGCTCATTTGGAATATCACCAAGTTTAGTTAACTCGTAAATTCGCTTTCATCCTCATCGCCATCATCTAAAAACTCTTGAGCAATTGCAGATTCAATCCCATCTTTATTTAGAATTTTACGTAATTCCATGGCAGTTTCGCCACTTTGTGAACTGTGGGCTTCATCGACAATAACAGCAAAATTCTTGCCTTCTGTACTCAAATCAACCTTAATTCCTTTTTCCGCTTGGGTGCGAATAAATCATTATACTTTTCAGCACTTACATTCTGAATCGTAGCTTGGATATTAACGGAACTAATCCAATCCCAATATTGTTTGGATTGAAGAAAATAATTAACAAATTCAGGATTATAATTTCCTTGATCTAATCTAGCACGAATTAAATAACCCGCATAACAGGCAAAACCTACTGATTCAGCTTTGTAAAGATAACTTTTACCAACGGTTGCCCCACTTCTTGCAAGTAAAATATCTAAGTCATCCAATAGATATTCTTGTGCTTTTTCTGACTCTAGAGATTTAAATGTTTCATCCTTCAAATTTCCAGATTCATCAATATCAGTGATTCGTATATATCGTGGATTTTCTTTATCATCTGATTCAGCTGATTCATTTGCTCCATACTTCAATTTTTCAGATAATAGAAATTTAAGCCGTTTAACATTCCATGTATTTGGAATATTACCCAAAAGTACAACATCACTCTCTTTCATCTCCACATCAGGATTTAAGCCCTTAGTCACTGCATGAGAAATCAAAGACACGCGCTGTTCATCCAATTTTTCCAATAAAGTTTCTTGCTTGGTAATTAATGCATCAACTTGGGCAAGGCGTTTATCTAAAAAATCTGTGATTATTTTTTGTTCATCCAAACTTGGATAAACCATTCTAAATGAAGAAATATCATCCCAACTTGCACGAGGCATTTTAGAGCCAAAAGTTGTTCCATTAACTTCATTAATAAAGTCTTGCGATAAGCAGTAATAACTTAAAAACTTTGGATAAATTACCTCAGAAGATCTAAACACCAAAGCTTCGGTAGAAGATAAACCTTCTTCTTGAGCTAAAAAAACTTTAGCTAAATAGGGTCTTAACTTACCAAATAGAACATCATCCTTTTGGAATCTATGACCTATCCCCTCACTTTCAAGCTCTACTGAATCAAGCAATTTACCTGTAAATGATTCAATATTTTCTAAACCAAAATATCTAAGATCAGATTCTTTGGCATCAATTTTATCCCCGACATTAGCGACTACAAATTTCATGCGTTTAACATCCCAATGGCTAGGGATTTCCCCTAACCATTGCACGCCACTATCCTTATAACTTTCGTAACGTGGTAATTGGCTCATGCAGACAAGCCTCCCAACATCTGCATAATCTCTTTCTCAAGCTGAACAATCTCAGACTTAATTTCCTCTAACGGACGTGGTGGCTCATAGACATAGAAATGACGGTTAATTGGAATCTCATAACCCACTTTAGTTTTACTATAATCAACCCACGCATCAGCCACATGCGGTAAAACTTCCGCTTTTAAATAAGCTTCGCAATGCGCTGTAACCAATGGCAATAACTCCGACAAGTCAGGCTCTTTGTCATAATTTACAGGTAAAGGTAAAGTCAAATTGTCAGGGAATGAAACGAGCTCTGTATCACGCAATTGCGTATCTGGCTCAATATTACCTTTACTGTCTTTACACATATCAGCCGTTTGGTCACGTTCAGACAATGCTTCCAAAATCGCTTTCTTCACAGGCGCAGCAAGTTTAAAGCTTAATCCTTTCAAAATTGGATCGAGTACCTTTAAGAACGCATCACGATTCTTCCAGACTTGATCAGAAATTTTTTCAGTAAGAACCTTTTTAATCGCTTCCTGTTGTAAACGACCTGTTTGCTCTTCCTTCGAAATTTCAGCAGTATCTTTTACTTTCTTACTCTTTGCCAAGTTTTCAAATGCAGATTGCTGATCTAACAAGGCAATACGTTCAGCAGAAATCATAAAGTTCAAACGCAATGGACGTTCTACAGTCAGCTTCAAATAACCAAAATCTTGATTATTAAAAATCTTCGAACACACCTTCGCTTCACCTGCATTGTTTTGAATCATTGCACTGGTGTCTTGATCTTTAAATTTCGAATAGAACTTCGTCAGTTCAGCAATATGTGCTTTAGACAATTCATTACGCTTATTGCCTAAGCTCTTCGCCATCTTTTGATAATGCGCAGTACCATCAATGAGCTGTACTTTACCTTTACGCTGTTCAGATTTTTTGTTCGAAATAATCCAAATATAAGTATAGATACCTGTGTTATAGAACATCTGATCAGGCAAAGCGATAATCGCTTCAAGCCAATCATTTTCAATGATCCAACGACGGATATTACTTTCACCACTGCCTGCATCACCTGTAAATAATGGTGAACCATTAAATACCACAGCAATACGTGAACCTTCACCACCATTTTCAGGTGAAGCTTTCATTTTAGAAATCATGTGTTGAGCGAACAATAATGATCCATCATTGATTCGTGGCAAGCCTGCACCAAAGCGACCTGAAAAGCCCTGCTTCTCTTCATCATCAATAAAATCTTTTTGGTTTTTCCATTCCACACCAAAAGGAGGATTTGAGAACATATAGTGAAAGTCTTTGTCTGCATGACCATCATGCGGAACATAACCATCTTTCTCCTTGGCATTTTTCACACCAAGCGTATCGCCATAAACAATGTTTTCAGCTGGCTCATCTTTAATCAACAAATCAGAACAACAGATGGCGTATGACTCAGGGTTATATTCTTGTCCATACATATCAAGGCTAATCTTCTCATTGTATTTTTTGAGAAATTTTTCAGACTCAGACAACATACCACCCGTACCCGCCGTTGGGTCGTAAATACTACGGTGTACCCCTGCTTTAATCAGCTCTTTCTGATCCTCCTCAAAGATCAAATTCACCATCAACTCAATCACTTCACGAGGCGTAAAGTGATCCCCTGCTTCTTCATTTGCCTGTTCATTAAACTTACGAACTAACTCTTCAAATAAGTAACCCATTTGCAGATTACTACTTTTTCAAAAAATTTCCGAGTATCCATATTTAGCTTTAATACAAATTGGTCATTTCCTATAGCGCCTCGTATTAGATATTTGGCGGTAATGCTTTCTTTTTCCACTTTATCAGCAAATAGAGAAATACATTTAAAAAAAATAACCAACGTAGTTAATCGCTGTTGACCATCTACAATATGATATTGATTAGACTGATCTTTAATCTGTGATAAAACAAGTGTACCTGTATAGTGCCTCACGGCTGAAGTATCTAAAAGAAGATGATCAATATCTTTCAATAATTCATCAATCTGCTTTTCATCCCAAGCATATCCTCTTTGATAATCAGGGATGCAAAAATAACTTCCCTCAAAAATTTCTGGTAATGTCCGAAGCTGATGTACAAAGTTATTTTTCATTAGGTGCTCAATAAGTGATTTTTTGATTATGAACTAGAGTGACCAATTATATTTCAAATTCATTTATAACAATCTCAATTTAATCAATTTATTAAAAATAAGGGGCTTGCACCCCTTGCTATCCAGTACTGTGACATTGTTAAAGTCAACGTCATCTTTGGTTGCTACGTTATAGATGTCTTGACCATCAGCACCTATGGTTTTAGTCACTGTGACGTTCTTGCCTTCGGTCACTTCAGTTTTCGCTGCCGCTGCTTCGCCTTGGATCGCATCGGCTACTGTGTCATAGCCTTTGTCATTAACAGTAAATGGACCATTCAGCTTACCGCCTTCATTAGTCACGCCACCACCCAAGATATCGCCTGTAGAAGCAACGCTATCATTCAGTTGACCACCATTGACTGCATCTTTAGAACCTGCTGCAATCGTGCCGTCTGCGACACCACTGATCTTACCTGTGGTTCCATCAATGTTGACGTCACCCACTTGCACTGAATCAAAATCCACATCACGTGCAGTCGCAACTTCATAGTTGGTGCTGCCATCGGCATTAGTCGACTCAGTTACAACGATATTGTCGCCTTCGGTGACCGTGGTTTTCGCTGTCACTGCATTTTTACGCACTGAATCAATTGCATCATGGATGTTACCTTCACCTGTGTTCCCCACATTGCTGGTCGTGACTGAACCGTTTGGATTTAAGACTGTTTCACCACCAATTGCGCTTCGGACACTGTCTGCGACACCATGCAATTGACCGCCATTGATCGCTTCGGTTGAACCCGCTGCAATGGTGCCATCAGCTACGCCACTGATTTTGCCTGTGCTGCCATCAATGTTGATATCACCCACTTGCACCGAATCAAAGGAAACATCATCCGCGGTTGCAACTTCATAGATGGTTTGTCCATCGGCACCGGTACGGCTTTCAACGGTCATGTTCTTGCCAGCTTCAACTTCGGTTTTCGCTGCTGCTGCTTCTCCTTGGATCGCATCCGCGACCGTGTCATAGCCTTTGTCATTCACGGTAAATGGTCCGTTGAGGCGACCACCTTCATTGGTCACACCACCACCCAAGATATCGCCTGTAGAGCCGACACTGTCATTCAGCTGACCACCATTGACCGCTTCAGTTGAACCTGCGGCAACCGTACCGTCAGTCACACCGCTGATCTTGCCTGTGGTGCCATCAATATTCACATTACCGACTTGCACCGAATCAAAGGAAACATCATCCGCTGTTGCAACTTCATAAATGCTTTGTCCATTATCACCGATCGTCTCGGTCACACTTATGTTCTTACCTTCGGTCACTTCGGTTTTCGCTGT
>NZ_JALGBR010000013.1:0-161174 GCF_022808535.1 Acinetobacter sp. NIPH1876 | reverse complement strand
TGCCGACCTTTACGATGCCGACCTTCGCGATGCCGACCTTCGCGGTGCCAACCTTCGCGGTGCCAACCTTCGCGGTGCCAACCTTTACGATGCCAACCTTCGCGGTGCCGACCTTTACGATGCCGACCTTCGCGATGCCGACCTTCGCGGTGCCAACCTTCGCGGTGCCAACCTTCGCGGTGCCAACCTTCGCGGTGCCAACCTTCGCGGTGCCAACCTTTACGATGCCAAGGCCGCTCCATTGGTTGTTTATGGCCTTTGCTGGGATGTTGTGATCAGTGGTACTGGGAAAATGATAATCGGTTGCCAAGAGCACAGTATTGAAGCATGGAAAGAATTCAACGATGAACTTATTTCGAGCATGGATAGTAATGCACTCGATTTCTGGAACCAACACAAAACAATGCTCCTAAACATGTGCGATAGCTATGTTCACCCAGTAGAGGAGTCTACAACATGAACATAAAAACGAACGTAGTCAAACCAATGTGCATTGCACTTGGAGTGATGGGAATGCTAACAGCAGCTTATGCGTTTAGCCCTGCGAAAGAACAAGAAGTTGCTCCATTAGTTGAGCAGATTGAAGTAACTGCCCCTTTCAAACTCGAATCAATCAACGTTAGGACAAGCAAAGCGGCTGTAGAGACTCTAAACGAGCAATACGTTGTTGAGTTTGAGTATGTCGCTAACGTCTCTACCCACAGAAATAGCGTTGGTTATAGCTGGAATGAGGTTGAAGTTAAAGAGATTAAAGAACCACGCATCTATGACGAAGATGGTGAAGTAGAGAACTACTACTTAAGCACTAAAAGCGTTCAAGAGATCGTCCAAGTAATCGAACAAGAATTGAGAAAGCCCGCTTAAGGGCTTCGGAGAAGAAGAATGAAAATTTATTCAATTGAAATTAATAACCTTGGTCAAACTGGAATGTTTAGTGGTTCTCTAATCCCTCATGGAACCCTTGGTGTGACTGTGGACGAGCATAAGTTTGACCTATATGAACGTGTTGGTTGCGCAATCTTTTCTCGCTGCGGTGAACTTGTACATGTTTATCAGCATGCACCTGGAACAAATGAAGGCTTTGCAGGTCGTGAGATACAGCTCCGAATCAAAGAGCCTTCTTGTATGTTCCCTAAAGTACAAGCTGCTCGCCTATATACATTCAAAGGTGATCTATGGGATGGGTACAAAGCTGATCAAGAGGTTGCAAAACATCTTGGAACTGAGTTGCACAGTATTGGAATCCGAGCATTAAGAAATAGAAGCTCTTGTTATTGGGCTATCAAAGCAACCTCAAAATTCATGGAAACAATTGCCAAGGCGGTTGTATTTGGAAAGCCTGAACAAGGTGACTTCAGTGCAGACTTGAAGGAGAAAACAGCATGATCGACCAACAAAAATCAATCAAAGCCTTAATGGTTGTGTTCTTTATGGTGTTTATCGCATTCCTTTATGTTCTGTATGCGCATATCTGCCCTGCTGTGATGGGAGTTTGAGATGAAAACTAAAGCTCATTTAACAGCTCTAATCATGAAGAAGTGTGTTGAGTTGAAGGTGGAAAAGAAAATTGATGCCTTCTGTAACTTCCAAGCCCACTGCAACCTTCTAGAAATTGAAGTTTATAAAAACTGGGATGTCGACAGTAAAAACACATTATATCGAGCAAGTATTCACATCGATGGAAGTTGGAATACAGATGATCATGCAAGCAACTTTGAGCAAGTTATTGAAGATCTGAGCGCCATTTATCTTGGTCTTGGAATTGAATAGGTGATTGAGATGAAAAACTACAAAATCAAAGTGAATGATTTAGAAGATTCTGAAAAATTGAAAGTTTTAGATGATTTGGTGCTTGTTGGGTACCAAAAACACACTAAGGACTGGGTCCCAAGAGAGATACAAAATTGTGGGCATTTCATAGCTTATGCACCTCCTTATCATATTGAATGGGATCGTGTTGAAGCATGGGGGCGCCATAAAGATGTTCCTGAACTCACCCACCCTCAGCTTCGAGATCTTGTTGCTCAAAGCAAAAATGAACAATGCCTGATTAGTGGGGCTAATGCAAAACTGGCATGGGCAAATGGTGAAAATGTTCAGATTAGTTTTGACAAGAAAGAATGGAAAGACATTGTTAATAACGACAGGCTTTTACAGTTTGACCAGCCATGCGGATTTTATCGAGTTAAACCCCGCACTATAAAGCTTGAAATAGAGATTCCTGTTCCATTAAGTGATGAAGAGCAGATGAAAGGCCAAGTCTACTATCTCAATGATGGTTTCCCTGATGGGTATGGATTGATGGAACTTGATCCTAATGATACGCCTTTCACTATTGGCGCATGGCGCACCGAAAAAGAAATCCAGCAAGTTGTTGCAGCGCTGAGGGGGATTAAGGGATGAGGAAATCTAAAGCAGCTTTTTTATTTTTTTTATGCGTACTGATTGCAATCGCAGTACTTGGTTCAGATTTATACAGGGTCATTGTATTAAGGCAGCATGTGTACACAGTACCAAGGGAGCCACAACAATGAACGCTCAAGTGAACTTAGAAAGCTTAATCAAGTCAGAAACTCATGTTTGCAAGGCTTGCGGATCAACAACTAACAGCCGTTTTCTATCTCAGGGCGGCTACACATGGCACTGCAAATGCGGAGTTAATCAACGTGTTTGGTCTTGCAGTGAATCTTACACAAAAGCATTAGTCAAAGTTTTAGCAGCTTAGGAGAAGGTTATGAATGCGCCAGTGAAAACAAATCCATTTGCAGTTGCTGCACCTCAATCACAAGCAATGTCGACTGTTCAATCTGATAGTCAACGTGCGATTGCAGAAGTTCAGGCTGCTTTAGTTATTGCTAAACAGTTTCCACGTAATATGAATGAAGCGTATGACCGCATCATGAATGCATGTCAACGCCCTAGCCTTGCTCAATCTTCTGTTTATTCATATGCAAAAGGTGGGACATCAATTGTTGGGCCATCAATTCGTTTAGCAGAGGCGCTTGCTCAAAACTGGGGAAATATTCAGTTCGGTATTCGCGAATTATCTGCTGAAAATGGAGAATCAACAGTTGAAGCATTTGCTTGGGATGTAGAGACAAATACGCGTCAAACCAAAGTTTTCCAAGTTAAGCATTGGAGGCACACAAAGCAAGGTGGCTATAAGCTAACAGATCCGCGCGATATTTATGAGTTAGTAGCGAACAATGGTGCACGTCGATTACGCGCTTGCATACTTGGTGTGATACCGGGTGATGTTATCGATGCTGCTGTTGCTCAATGTGAACAAACAATTCAAGCATCGGCTGACACTTCACCAGAAGGCGTTCAAAAGCTTCTCAAGTCTTTTGAAAAACATGGTGTATCTAAAGAAGCAGTAGAAAAGCGTATTCAATGTCGAATTGAGGCGATTTCCCCTGCTCAAGTTGTTTCACTTATCAAAATTGGAACCAGTATTAAAGATGGTATGAGTCAGCCTTCTGATTGGTTTGAAATCAAAATTGATGTAGTTGCTGAAAAGCAAAAACCAACTGTTTCAAATGAAGATTTTGTTAAGCTTATAGAGCAACTCAAAGTTGATGCCATCTCTAAGGACTATGTTTTGGAAGGCTATGCGCTAACTGATGCTCAAAAATCTGAGGTGAATGCATTATGAAACTATTCAGATGCTCAAGCCTTCACAAGCTAATGGGCGAGCCTAAAACCAAAGGTGTCATTCTCAGTGACACTGCTAAAACTGAAATTCGTTCGATTGTTAAAGAGGACTTGACCACGTTCAAGTCTTTCAAGGGCAACCAATACACAGCTAAAGGCAATGCTCTTGAAGATATTGCGATTGATCTATCTGGAAAGGTTCGATTTCGCAAGCTTACAAAGCATAGCGGTCGAGTGAATAACGACTTGATTACAGGTGAATGTGACGTTCTTGATTTAGATCGAAAGCTAATCATCGACACAAAATGCTGTTGGGACATTGGAACTCATCCATTTTTCCAAGATGAAGCTCAGGAGAAGGCTAAGAAAGCAGGCTATGACTGGCAGATGCAAGGCTATATGTGGCTTTACGATTGTGAAGTTGCTGAAGTTGATTTCTGGCTATTCCCTTGCCCTATCGAACTTACGAACGACTGGGATGATCGAGAGCAATTGATTGATCTTGTCGAGCAGATTGATTTGCGTGAACGCCTTACAACTGTTCGTTATGAGCGAGATGAATCAATGATTCAGAAGATCAAAGACAAAATTCCACATGCTCAAGAGTATTACTCAAAACTATATCAAGAGCGTATTAAAGCGAAGGTAGCAGCATGAATATTGAAAGCTTAAGACAAGAATTTAATGACTGGCATTTTTTGGACTGGAAATTGAATTGTGCTGTAACGGAAACAGTCGAAGAAGCCAGAAGTCTTTATGAACGCATATATAAGCCATTTCACCTTGATCAGATCTCAGAGCGCGAGCAGTGCTTTAAAGCTTGGATGGCAGGTAGGGTTTTTGAAGCCAAAAAGCTTGAAGGCTGCGTGGTGGTGCCAGAAGATGAATACAACGAAATGGCTCAATATAAAGATCTTTATAAACGTGCCATTGTTAATGCCAAGAAACGTAAAGATCAACTTAACTGGGCACATGTAGTAGGTTTAGGAGTTGGTTCAACCAAAGCTGTTGAGTTGCTCAAAGAGCTTGGGATAGATCCTTCAGCAACGAGTATGCATGCAATGGTAGAAGCAGCAAGGGGCGGAAATGAGTAATTTTAATGAACTACGAATCCATTTTCATATGTCCATAGGTGTTGTAAATGCTTCACAAGAAGATAGTTTCAAACTATCTGATTACATAGACGAAGATGAGTGGAATGCTTTAAGCAGCGATGAAAAAGAAAACATGATTTCAGAGTGGGCCAACGACTGGAGCATAAATTATCTGGATCTTGGAGGGCATGTTAAATGAAGAAAGAAGCAAAAGCGGATGCGGAGGACGCAACGAATGGCTAAATATATTACTTCCGATCAAGTATGCGAGATGTTCGGAATCACAAAAGTAAGCTTATGGCGCTGGGAGAAAAACACACAATGGGGAATGCCATTCCCTGCGCCAGCATTTCCCTCTGTTGGTGGTGCGCCTAAACGCTACCTCTTATCTGATGTTCGGAATTGGGAGAAACACTGTATTGGTAAAAAGGCGGTCGCATGACCGCTTTACCCTTTTAACCTTTCTAATTTTTCAATCCATTTTTCATAGACTTCTGCCTGTTCCAAAACATACCCATACAAGTCATATACCTCTTGGTTATTGGGGAGTACATGCCCAATCATAATCTCGTGAATATCCCTATTTTTTGAAAATGCACTAAAGTTTGTACGTGCTGTTCTGCGTAGATCATGTAATGACCAATGCTCCATCGTTTCTTTTTTGAATCGCTTCACCCAGCCGATCACACTATTTGGCAATGCGGTAGATGCTGGATCGGTTAGATACTCGTCAATATTTTTACCATTGCTGAATAAATACTTACCCTCGCTTAACTCCATAGCCTCTCTAATCAAATCTTCCATATACGGCAAAATAGGACGTATCAGCGTTTTATCATTCTTGTATCCAGTTTTGTGGTTAGATGGAGGTACTTTCCAAATCTTACGCTTTAGATCAAAGTGTTTCTTTTCCGCCCTTCTAAGTTCGCCATTACGACACGCAAAGATCAGGCATAATTCTAGAAAGATTTTATTTTTAGTAGTCAATCTCGACCATTTTAAGCATTCATAGAAAACCACAATTTCATCGTCAGTTAAAACGCGCTTTGTTGGTATTGATGTAATATTAAGATCGGCTTTAGGGTAAACGTCAGCAAGAATATTGGTTTGAATATATTTGCGTTTAGCGGCCCATTTCAGCATTTGTTTGGTATTTGATAAAAGGTTTTTTGCTGTTCCCGGTATACGCCCTGCTAACTCTTCAAAAATCCCAAGCCAATCACTTATGTCAATTCGATCTATAGGGTGATTACCCAACTTATTAAATAGATGATTCTCAAACATGCGCTTAATGCTTTCATGTTCTTTTTTATTTTTAGAGCAATATGATTCATACCACATTAAAAAAACTTCTTTGAATGTGACAGGGTTTATATTCTTTTCTTTCTCTACCAGCAATTCCAACTTTGGATTTTTATTCTGATCTAACAGGCCACGAAGCCGTGTAGCTTCCAAGCGTGCATCTTTGAGGCTTATGTGTGGGTAGGTACCAAGATCAACCCTTTCTTGTTTATTATTGAATCTGTACCTCAACTGGAAGACAATCTTACCTTTCGGTGATATTCTTACACTCATAGAGTCACGGTCGGCAACTACTTCAACCGCTTCTCGCTCTTTACCATTATTTGCTTTTAGCCAAGCTTCAGATAATGCCATTTCAAACTCTAAAAATAATATGTACACACAATCGATTTAAAAATCGTAATAAGCCATTATGTACACGAATATGTACACAAATGACATGAAATAGAGTGTTGTATTATGAAATGGTTGGTAATGGTGAAACAAGCTGAGAATTGAAGTTTATATGTTTTTTGTGAAATGGTATGTAATAAAGTTAAATTGATCTTTATTCATACTAATATTTATGCTAAAACTGCACATAAGTGACAAAAAATCACATAAATGGCATTTTAGGCGTTCTAATGAAAATTATACCAGAACAAACGACCACCAGTCTGATTCATTCGAGTGATCAAGGTCTTAAACTTGATGTTGGTGCTTTTTGCTTTTTTTTACTTGGTATGTTTTTAGCAGCACTCATGTTTCATCGAATTGGCTTTTTTTAAACTTTTTGACCACTACCCTATTTGCAAATAAAAGCCCTCAATGTTGAGGGCTTTTATTTTAGCAACACCTTATGGCTTAACCATGACGTTTCGCAAACTCATCCATAAAGTTCACCAATGCTTGGACGCCTTCTAAAGGTACAGCATTGTAAATACTTGCACGCATACCACCCACTGAACGGTGGCCTGCCAAGTTCAATAAGTGATGTTGTTCAGCTTCTTGCAAGAAGGTCTTTTCAAGTGCTTCGTCAGCTAAAGTAAATGGTACGTTCATCATTGAACGATTTGCGATCGCGATTGGGTTGTTATAGAAATCGCTTGAATCAATATAACCATAAAGCAGTTTTGCTTTCTCCTGATTCACTTTATAGATCGCATCTACCCCACCCTGCTCAAGCAACCACTCAAACACGAGACCAGATAAATACCACGCATAAGTCGCAGGAGTATTCACCATTGAACCATTCTTGGCTTGATCGGCATATTTTAAGATGCTTGGAATCTCAGGTTTTGCTTGATCTAACAAGTCATCACGAATAATGACGATAGTTAAGCCTGCTGGACCAATATTCTTTTGCGCACCCGCATAGATCAGACCAAACTTGCTGACATCCAATGGCGCAGACAAAATGCTAGATGAATAATCACAAACCAACGGTGCGTTTACATCTGGAATAGCCGCGAATTGCAAACCACCAATAGTCTCATTATCCGCATAATGTACATAAGCAGCATCATTTGAAAGGTTCCAAGTACTTTGTTCAGTAATTGCATGTTTACCATCAATTAAAGTCCCTGCTTCAACGATATTAATATCGCCATAACGCTTGGCTTCTTTGAGCGCTTTTTCAGACCAAATACCCGTATGGATATAATCAGCCTTGTTGTTTTTACCCAATAAATTCAGTGGGATCGCTGAAAACTGCAGCGACGCACCACCTTGTAAAAACAAGACTTTATAATTTTCAGGAATGTTCATGAGCTTACGTAAATCAGCTTCAGCCTTCTCTGCCACAGCAACATAGTCATTGCTACGATGACTCATTTCCATGATCGACAGGCCTTTGCCCTGCCAATTCAACAATTCTTGTTGAGCTTTTTCTAAAACGGCAGTAGGTAATGCAGCAGGACCAGCGCAGAAATTATAAGCACGCATGAGTTTTTCCCTTGTTAAAGTGGAACAAATTGGAATGGGAATTTAACCATAGATTGGCGAAGCTTGCAGCAGCTTATCACCTAAATATTTCAATTTAACCGAGAAAATAATATTAATTTTTCAATCCTGTTGCGGTCATAAATGATATTTTAGGCCAAGTCTCAACAGTGGATTTAAACAGCACATTTTCATGTTTTTTCGGAGATTTATTTAGATTAAAAACTCTACTTTTTACAATTTCACTACACCAAAAGTGTCGATATAACTATTTAATTAAAAACATATTATTTTAATTTTATAAAAAGAATTTAGACTTACTCAGGATATTATTAAATTGCGACATAACCAAATGTTGAAACGACATGATCGACCGAGTTTTAAGGTCCAGCGCTTTCCTAAAATGTTAAGCTTCAGTATAGGCTTAATCAGCTGTGCCCTATTGCCTACGGCCCTATTTGCACAAACATTGAGTTATAGCGAAGCTGAACAATATGTTGTGGAAAATGCCTATTCAACACAAGCCCAGCAGGCCCTACAACAAGCCTCCCAACTTGAAATGGAAGCTGTCAAACACCTCGGTCTACCCCGTATTGATTTAAATGCTCGCGCCTATTCATTTCATAGCGAAACCAGTGTGCCCTTAGAATCGAGTAAACGTCGACTCGAAAACTCACTCACTCGTGGATTTGACGACAAATTATCACAATGGGGTAATGTGCTTCCACCAGAAGTGATTGATCAAGTCAGCCAAGGTTTTGATCAGACGGTCAATGAAGGCTTAAATAAGGTACCCAATAATCTGGATGTTACAGTCAAAGACCATGATGTACGCACTTCAATTTCAATGGTGATGCCACTCTATACTGGCGGTAAAATTAACAGTGCCAAACAGATTGCCACCATTCAAGCACAACGCTCAAATATCAGCGAAAAACAACAACAAGATTCACAACGCTTTGAGATGATTCAATCCTATTTTAATGTGCAATTACAACAACAGTTACTCAACGCTAGCCTGTTTAATTTAAATGCCATGCAAGAACACTATAACAATGCACTTAAATTAGAGAAACAAGGTTTTATTAATAAAGGCCAGCGCATGCAATTTGAAGTGGCGCGCAATAATGCCGAACGCACCTATCAAAATGCGCAGTCGAATCTGCAAGCGAGCCAGTTTAGCCTAAAAAATCTATTACAGACTAAAGAAGGCCTAAACCTCACCACCCCACTATTTGTAAATAATGCACAAAATCATTCTTTGGATAAACTGCTGGCAAATTACGATCAAAACTCCAGTTTGATTAAAAAGCTGCAAATGGACACCCAGCTTGCCAATGAAAATATCAAAGTACAACAATCTGCGAAAAAACCAAGCCTGTTTGCCTTTGGTGAATATGGGTTGGACAATAAAGAGAATTGGATTGTCGGTGTGATGGCCAAATACAATCTATTCTCGGGCATTGATAACAATAAAAATATCCGTGCTGCCGAACTGAAAAAATACGCTGCTGAGCTCATGACCGAACGCACCAAGCAAGAAGTCGAAAACGTGCTGTACAAATCGTATAGCGAATTAAACGCGTCTCAGACTAGCCATCAACTATTAACCCAAAACACCAAAGCTGCTCAAGAAAACTTACGTATCCAACAGCTTTCATTTAAAGAAGGTATGGGCACGGCGACTCAAGTGATTGATGCACAAAATGCCTTCAGTGCATTAAGAAGTGAGATGGCGATAAATTCATATAAATACATCTTATCTTTAGCCACCTTATTACAAAGCTATGGTTCGATTGATGAGTTCAAGCTTTATGTTAATCAACCACGTACAGACTATATCCGTTAATTGGAGAAATTTATGAGCCAGAATCAATCATCATCCAATTCAGAACGCGATACAGATCAAGTGGAAAATAAGACTGAGACTCAAGCGTCTGAACCATCTCAAGCACAAGTGACCTCTACAGAAAAAGTAGAACAGCCGAGACCTGAGACCTCAAACTCAAATATACAACAACCACCCACCGAGCCAGCCAAAAAAGGCAAGGCAAAAATCATCGGCTTAATTATTTTAATTCTGCTGTTAGGTCTGATTGCATTTGGTTTATGGAAAGCATATCAGCCACAAGCGATTGAATTGCAAGGTCGGGTTGAGTCGGAAACGGTACATATCAGCACCAAAGTCCCGAGTCGTATTGAAGAGTTTTATGTGTCTGAAGGTCAAGCTGTTAAAAAAGGTCAAGCACTGGTTCGTTTTGTCAGCCCAGAATTAGAAGCGAAAAAGGAACAGGCTCAAGCGGCATTACAAAGCGCGACTGCTTTTCATTCAACGGTATATCGTGGTGCGCAGCAAGAGAATATCGAGACGCTATATGCCAATTGGCAAGCAATGAAAACTCAAGCGGAGTTAGCAGCAACAACCTACAAACGTGGTGAAACTTTATTTCAACAAGGTGTAATTTCACGTCAACGCCGTGATGAAATGCTTGCAGCACAAACCTCTGCACGTGAAACAGCCGAGGCAGCTTATCAACAATATGCACGAGCCAAACGTGGCAGTACTGAACAGCAAAAATCAACTGCCGATGCGCAAGTTGCGATGGCACAGGCGGCAGTGAAAGAAGCCAATGCTCTGACTGAAGAAACCAAACTGTATTCACCAACAGATGGAACTGTGTCTAAGACTTATGGTAAGCCAACAGAATTGGTGGCAACTGCGGTACCTGTGGTCAGTATTATCGAAGATCATGATTTGTGGGTCAGCTTAAATGTCCGCGAAGACATGTATAGCTCAGTCTATAAAACCAAAACTTTAGAAGGCTTTATACCCGCCCTCAACAAAAAAGCCACTTTTAAAGTCAAAAATATCGATGCAGAAGGTGACTTTGCGACCATCAAAACCACACGCCAAACAGGCGGTTATGATATTCGCAGTTTTAAGTTTCATTTAGTCCCTGAGCAAAATATTCCAGATTTAAAAGTCGGTATGAGCGTGTTGTTTAAAATTGAAGAGGCAAAATAAGCGATGTTTGCAGTGATGCTGCGGGAATTGCGCTATTTAAAACGCCATAAAGTTGATTTGTTTATGGCGGTGATTGCCCCTTTGCTGGTGATTCTATTATTTGGCAGCATGTTTTCCGCGGGTAAAGCCGAACATTTACCCATTGTGGTGATTGATCAAGATCAAAGTGAAATGAGTCGTAAAGTGATTCATGCACTTAGCATCAATCATACCTTGAAAGTTAAAACGATTACCGCTAGCCAAGATGAAGCCGAACGACTGATCAATAAAACCGAAGCTTGGGGATTCGTGATGATCCCTGAGGGGGCTGAGCAACGTCTGGTCAAAGCCCAAGATGCGCAGATCAGTATCGCCTATAACCAGTCTTTTTTTAGTATCGGTAATACCATTTCTTCAGCCATGTTGATCAGCACCTTGAATGGGATGGCAGATTATATGGGGCAAAGCTATTTAGCCAATACTATTCCCTATTTAGACATGCCAACACCGCATATCAAGATCTCAACTCTATATAACCCAAGCATGAGTTATGAACTGTTTCTGGAACCTTTTATGGTGCCAGCAGTCTTACATTTATTACTATGCTGTTGCGTGGCTTTTGCTATCGGGCAGGAATTTAAACGCAAGACTGTCGGTGAATGGGTGAACTCAAAACAAATTATCTCAAGTCTACTAGGTAAAATCCTGCTCTATGTCTTTATCTTCTGCGCCTGGACTTGGTGCTGGATGTTCTGGCTCGCACATATTCGTGGTTACTTTATCGCAGGTTCACTTACACTGATCCTTGTTGCACAGTTTTTGCTGTATTTTGCTTATGCCGTGATTAGCAGTACTGTGGTTTTGGCAACACAGAATTTACCTAAAACCTTTGGTTTTATCGCACTCTACGGTGGATCATCGCCAAGCTTTTCAGGGATTACCCTGCCCTTAAATAATGCACCCGCATTTACTCAATTTTGGTCGATGATTATTCCTTACACGCCTTACGCTAAATTGCAGACCGAACAATGGATTATTGGCAGTGATCTGTATGTTTCATTGGTTCCATTTGGGATATTGTTGATCTTTGCAGGGTTATTCTTTGCACTAAGCGTGCGTCTGTTAAAGAAAAATACTCAGGAGCTATGCTCATGAAAGCATTTTTCAATTATTACCTACAGACCTTCAAAAACATTTTTGCCAATAGCTCGGTGTTTACCACGCTCATTGCCGCAATCCTGCTCTATAGTTTTTTCTATCCAACTGCCTATAAAGCACAAACCGCTGAAGATATTCCAATTGTGATTGTGGATGAAGAACAGAGCATTTTGACCTCAAAAATCATTAGCCAAGCGTCTAATAGTCCTCACATCAAAATCATCACCGTGACAGATAACTTTCTTGAAGCACAGCGCATGGTGAAAAACCAGCAAGCTGAAGGTATTTTGTTATTACCAGAAAACCTGACCAATAGCTTAAAACGCGGTGAAATGGGCGGTATTGGCCTGTACTTGAGCACGGCTTATTTCATTCGAACCAAAGAAGTAGGTGTCGGTTTAGCTGGCTCGATAGAATATACCCTGAAAGAGCATCTCGAAAAGTTTGGCAGTGCCTCTGCGTTTGAACCAGAACTCTCCATCCATCAGATTCCTTTGTTTAATACCATGTCGGGTTATGGCAGTTATATCTTCCCTGCTGTGGCCAGTTTAATTATTCATCAGACTATTCTACTTGGTCTGGCGATGCTGATTGCCAGTTACCGTGAACAAGGCTGGGTGGCGAAACCTGTAGAGTTCTGGGCCACTTTTGCAGCGATCTTTACCACAGGTTGTTTAGGCTGCCTGTATTTATTTGGCTTTACCTTCTGGTTATATGAATATCCACATGGTGGCAATTTCTGGGGCATGCTGCTTGCCGTGCCGATCTATGTCAGCTGTGTGATTGGTTTGGGTATGTTGGTCGGTTCACTGGTTGATATGCCAGAACGGGTTGGTCATTTAATTGTTGTGACTTCTGTACCCTTGTTTTTGCTGACAGGTACCGCATGGCCACATGAAGCCATGCCACATTGGATGCAATACTTTGCATGGACACTGCCTTCAACCCATGGGGTTCAACTCTTTGTACAACTCAATCAGATGGGTGTGCCCACCTCAATCGTGGTGCCAAAACTGATTTATCTTACGACAGTCGCTGCAATATTATTGGCAATTTCTTATTATCGTCTAGTTAAAAAATAGTGCTTTTCACTTTAAGTTGATATTAAGGATCTCTTGGCATATTGCTTCAATCGTAGACATTAAAAGGTAAGCCGAATTTAGTCTTACCTTTTAATCCATCTGAATTGAGGCATGGATATGGCTAAAATCTGCTATTGCGCTGATGATTTTGCAATGAACCCTGAAATTTCAGAGGCCATTCTATTGCTGATTAAAAAAGGCGTCTTACATGCAACTTCATGTATGACCCAATCCGAGCATTGGCCAATTGCAGCACAACAACTCAAAACATTAACGACTCATGTTGAAGTCGGTTTACACCTTAATTTTACTCACGCCTTTCAACCACAGACCATCGCCTTTCCCCTTCCCATGCTGATGTTGAAAGCATGGACACGTCATTTAGATACTAAAATTATTCAGCAAAGTCTTGAACAACAATGGAATAGTTTTCTTTCTGAAATGGGAAAACAACCCGATTTTATTGATGGTCATCAGCATATCCACCAATTTCCGGTTATTCGAGATGTGTTGATGGACTTCTTGCAACAGCAGAATTTTCAAGGGTGGGTCAGAAACCTACAACATCCACTGACTATTTCCAATTACACCATCAAAACACGTTTGCTTTCTGCACTGGGTGCAGCAACCTTAGCAAGTCAATGCAGGCAAAAAAACATCCATCAAAATCAATATTTTGCAGGCATATATGATTTTGAGCAGAAAAACTACGCTCAACTTAATCAACAGTGGTTAATGCGCGCGCAAGATAATTTATTAATCATGTGTCATCCAGCCACTCAAGCAGTTGACCAGCAGGATCCCATTGCTCAAGCACGCGTTCGAGAATTCCAATACCTCAGCTCATCTCAATTTCGTGATGATTGTCAAATCTATCAAATTTCGCTGACCTCAATGGATACATTATTATGATAAACAGTCCATTTCTTTCTTGCGTAGTCCCTGCCTACAACGAAGCAGAAAACCTTAAAAAGTTTATCCCAGCTTTGGCGCAGCAGTTAGAACAACAAAATTTACGCTATGAAATCATCATTATTGACGATGGGAGTAAAGATAATAGTATCGCGGTCTTACAGCAAATGCTCGATGACTATCCATTGCGCATCCTTACTCTATCACGGAATTTTGGCAAAGAAGCAGCCTTAAGTGCAGGTCTGGACTACGTTACAGGCGATGCGACCTTATTGATCGATGCCGATTTTCAGCATCCGCTAAATGCAATTCCGACTATGATTCAACTCTGGAAAGATGGCTATGACATGGTGTATGGCATTCGGGATCGAAGCACAGAATCATGGCTCAAAAAAATCTTTACCCAAGGCTATTACCACATTTTGAATTTAAGTTCTTCGGTCGACATCCCTGAAAATGCGGGTGATTTTCGCCTATTAGATGCAAAAGTCGTTGAGGCAGTAAGAAAACTTCCTGAAAAGAATCGTTATATGAAAGGGCTATATGCATGGGTTGGTTTTAAGAGTATTGGGATTCACTTTACTGAACAACAGCGTCAATTTGGCCAATCCAGTTTTAATTTTAAGGCCCTGTTTCAACTGGCAATGTCAGGGTTGACAGGCTTTTCCGATTTACCACTACGCTTATGTATTTATCTCGGTGCACTGCTTGCACTCTTTGCAATGAGTTACGGTATCTGGATCATTATTGAAACGATGATTGAAGGTATCCGTATCCCTGGTTGGGCCACGTTAGCCGCTGGAATGACGCTCTTAGGTGGTATCCAACTGCTCTGTATTGGGATTTTAGGTGAATATATTGGGCGTATTTATGCGGAAGTTAAAAACCGACCAAAATATATTGTTGCTGCTGAGTATTCACATAACCACGCTAAACCATTGGTTCATGACAAGCAAAACAATGTAGTTTCTCTCTAATGCAAACTCATGTCCTACAGTTTTTTCGTTTTGGTATTGTTGGCTTAATTGCAGCACTTACACACTACTTTCTTGTGATATTGCTGATTCAACCTCAATACCAAGTCTCACTAAAATATGCAAACCTCCTCGCCTTTCTCATGGCTTTCTGGGTCAGTTACTTTGGTCATCGTATTTTTACTTTTCAAGCCACACATCTGCAGCACAGAGAAACACTGAAGAAGTTTATCGTCGTGGCTGGGCTGGGGTTCATGTTGAATGAATCTGTTTTATTAGTCAGTCACCATTACCTTGATATCCCGATTTCCATGCTGGTTATTTTTAGTATTGGCATTACCTCAATTTTTACTTTTTTACTCAACCGTTATTTTGCATTTCAATAATAGGGATTCGATATATGCAACAATGGCTGCGATCGTCTAAATTTTTACTTGTCTTTTTACCCGTTTGGTTATTGATTAGCTCATGGATTCGTCCACTTTCTGTGCCTGATGAAGGACGATATGGGGATATTAGTCGCGCCATGCTTGAATCAGGAGACTGGCTGATTCCACGGATTAATGGCTTACCTTTTATGCACAAGCCACCTTTATTGCATTGGCTCTCTACAGCATTTATGGAGATATTTGGCCTTCACGCTTGGGTACTACGGCTTATTCCCACCTTAGCTGGCTGTATGATGCTGATCAGTCTTTTTATTTTTTTAAAAAAGTACGTTTCAGAACAAATAGCACAACTGACCATCATTATTCTGGCAACCAGCTTATTGTTCTATGGCAGTAGTGAATATATCAACCATGATCTATTAGTCGCTTCATGGATGACCGTTTGTATTCTGAGTTTTGTTGACTTTAGCCTTTCAGGCAAAAAAACCGTTCTATTTTTAGGCTATTTCGCAGCGGCAGCAGGCTTCCTCAGCAAAGGACTCATCGGTGTCTTGATCCCAGGACTGGTACTATTGCCTTGGCTACTTTACACGCGACAATCGAAAAAAATTCCAACCCTGCTCAACCCTTTCGGGATTCTCTTTTTCCTCGCCTTAACAGCCCCTTGGGTTTATCTGGTTCAATTAAAATATCCACAGTTTTTGCATTATTTTTTCATTGATCAACAATTTAGTCGTTTTAGTTCGAATGAATTTAATAATAAACAACCTTGGTTTTTTTATTATCTCATTCTGTTTGTGAGCTTTTTGCCGTGGTTCTTTGTGAGTCGTTTTAGATTCTCAAAACGTATTTTTCAAACATCACTTTCTTCTTCTTTGCTCGCCCTCTGCCTTTGGTGGTTTATATCGGTGAGTATTTTCTTTTCCATCCCCCCTTCAAAATTAGCTGGTTATATTCTCCCAGCTGTACCACCTTTAGCCATTTTACTAGCTGTCACAGTACGCCCTATACTAGATAATTTTGCTAAAAGCAAACTTCAAATCTGGGGTCCTGCTACCTTTATCTTTATTTTAGGGCTTGGGATCATTTTAGCGCCACATTTCATAAAGAATAATCATGCTTTTTATGCCAGTCATACTATTCAAATCTATAGCATTGGTGCAATTCTATGCATTGTCCCTTTCAGCTTAATGCTGTTATTTAAACTGAAGAAAATAGATTATTTAACCGCAATTTTCTTAAGCTTAATCCTGTTTTGTACCTCTATTTCAGCAGCAGTACGCGCTCTCGATACCAAGAACAATGCTGACCAAGTCGATTTTGCAAAATCGATGAATCCCAAATCAGATGTGGTCTTTTATTACAATTACTTCTACGACCTGCCTTTTTTATTAGACTTAAAAAAACCAGTTTATATTGTCAATGATTGGGATAGTGTGAAAACAGATAACTCATCTTTAGAACTTAAAGATGGCTTACTATTTGAACCTGAGCGTAAACAATATTTATGGAATAAGCAGCAGCTCCAAGACATGTTAAAACAGAACCAGCCCGTAGTTGTTGTGAGTAACCCTGGAGGTTACAAACCAGATCATCCAAACGTCAAAGTTCTACATTACCGCAACTATGATGTATTTCTAATCAATCAAAATTAATAAAAAAGGAAGCTGATAAGCTTCCTTTTTATCATCGATTGCCAAATTGCTTTTTGACGATGTTTACTAACTTTTCTTTAGCTGAGTTTTCTAAAACTGTGCCATGTGTTGCAACTAAATGCTGAAAATCCAATTGTAGTAGTCGATCAAAATCATTTTTTAAGCTAGCAGATTTTGGTGTAACTCTTTTCAACCAAGGCCCACCAATAAATAAGCCCAATCGGAATCCCATGAGGTAAATAATAATTTTGCTTAGAAAACTAAAATATTTCCAATCACTCCAGTATTGAATACTATCTGTCGTGATTAACAGCTTTTTATCCTCTATATATAAAATAGCTTCAGGGCAAGTTGCCTGTTCAAAAATAAAAAAATCAGCATTTTTAATTGGTGGAATGGCATCTGATTGAATGGCCTTTGTCGGAAATAAATCTGGGTAGTTCTCATGGTGTGATTGACTCCAAAATGTTACCTGATAGCGATCAATATAAAACTGATCATCTAAGCCATGAAAGTCACCTAAGCGAATGACATGTTTAACCGCCCCTAAAGCTTCCAATTTTTCTAATTCTACTTCAGACATCCGAACTGCATTAATTAGAGTCAGTTCATTGTTTTATTTGATAATAATCATATTACGATTCATGGAGAGACCAAATCCAAGCTGAATACTGCCTCTTAGTAAGTAAATATTTTCAAAAATTTCAACAATCGGATCATGGGGATAGATTGGTGCATAGTTTTTTTGCACTTTATATTCCCTTTTATTTTTATCAATATATCTTATACATTCAAATTGAGAATATTAGATTGACAAATATACAAAAAACAAAGTCAATTTCGTAATAAACATAAAAAAACCCAAAGATAACTTTGGGTTTTTTTAAAAATTATTGCTTACGCTTCTGGCGTATCATCTTTCGGTTCAACAACGACTTCTTCAGAAGTGATTACTTCTGCCTCAGTGTTTTCTAGTTCTTCTGTCGAATCTAATAACTCTTCATCATCTTCTACAGCTTCAATAGATACAACACCAACCAATGTCTCAGTATCACTTAAACGAATCAAACGAACGCCTTGTGCATTACGGCCTGTAGTTGCAACTTCCGCAGCACGGGTACGTACCAATGTACCGCCATCAGAAATCAACATCAATTCTTTGGCTTCATCAATCGATACCGCACCAATAAGCTCACCGTTACGTTCACTGGTCTTGATCGCAATTACACCCTTACCACCACGTTTCTTGGTTGGGAAGTCATCGACAGGTGTACGCTTACCATAACCGTTCGCGCATGCACACAGCACTTCGCCAGTTTCAGGTACAACAACCAAGGAAACAATACGGCTAACAACATTCGAATCTGATGAATCATCATTATCATCGCTGTCATCATTTTCAATGTCGGTATCTTCTGTTCCGATGGTATTGCTTGCAAAGCTCACACGCATACCACGGACACCTTTGGCAGTACGCCCCATGGCACGAACATCAGTTTCAGCAAAACGAATTGCCTTACCTTCATTCGAGAACAACATGATCTGCTGATTACCATCGGTAATCGCAACGCCAATCAAGGTATCTTCTTCATTTAACTCAATTGCTCGTAAACCATTTGAACGAACATTGCTAAATTGTTCAAGTTCAACACGTTTGACTGTACCTGATGCAGTTGCCATGAAGACATAGTGATTCTGAGGGAATTCAGTCAAAGGTAAAATTGCGGTCACAGTTTCATTCGCATCCAATGGAAGCAAATTAATAATTGGACGACCTTTTGCACCACGAGACGCCTGAGGTACTTCAAATACGCGTAAACGATAGACTTTACCTACATTGGTAAAGCACAGTACTGTTGCATGGTTCGAGGCAACAATTAAATGCTGGATGATGTCATCATCTTTCATTGCTGTTGCAGACTTACCGCGACCACCACGACGTTGCGCTTGATAATCAGAAAGTGGTTGAGTTTTTGCATAACCTGTTTGAGACACAGTCAATACAACTTGCTCTTCAGGAATCAAGTCTTCACGGCAGAAATCAACACCAGACTCTACAATTTCGGTACGACGACCATCACCATATTGCTGCAAGATCAACGCAAGTTCTTCACGAATCACATTCATCAACAAGTTAAAGTCATTCAGAATTGCCGTTAATTCAGCAATTTGACCTAAGATTTCAGTATATTCTGCGTGTAACTTGTCTTGTTCTAAGCCCGTTAAACGGTGTAGACGCAACTCTAAGATCGCGCCTACTTGTGTAGGTGACAAACGATAGACATCACCAGACAAACCAAATGGACGCGCTGGGTCTTCGCCTTCGATCTCATCTGGACGAACAGAAATCGCACCTGCTTTTTCAAGCAATGCAACCACACCACCGCCTGACCACTCACCTGCTTGTAATCGCTCACGCGCTTCAGCTGGGTTGGCAGAAGTTTTGATAGTTTCAATAATGGCATCAATATTGGCTAATGCAACCGTTAAACCTTCTAAGATATGACCACGTTCACGCGCTTTACGCAATTCGTACATGGTACGGCGCGTCACCACTTCTTGGCGGTGACGAATAAATGCCGCAATAATATCTTTCAGGTTCATCAACTTTGGCTGACCATTGTCTAGGCAGACCATGTTGATGCTGAACGAGTTTTGCAATTGCGTATGCAAGAATAAATTATTTACCGCTACTTCAGCGTTTTCACCACGCTTCAAGTCAATCGCTATACGCATACCGTCTTTATCAGACTCGTCACGTAGCTCAGAAATACCTTCAAGTTTCTTTTCTTTGACTAACTCAGCAATACGCTCAATGGTTTTTGCTTTGTTGACTTGATATGGAATTTCAGTAAAGACGATCGTGGTACGACCAGTTTTCTGGTCTTCTTCGAAGTGATACTTACCACGAATATGCAAACGACCTTTACCCGTACGGTAAGCATCTACAATGCCTGATTTACCGTAAATAATACCGCCTGTAGGGAAATCTGGGCCCGTAATGTGCTCCATCAAACCTTCAATCGAAATATTCGGGTTATTGGCATAGGCCAAACATGCATTGACTACTTCAGTCATGTTGTGTGGCGCCATATTGGTCGCCATACCTACCGCAATACCTGTCGTACCATTAATCAAAAGATTTGGAATACGCGTTGGCATCACCTGAGGAATACGCTCAGAACCGTCGTAGTTATCTTCCCAATCAACCGTATCTTTTTCTAGATCAGCCAAGATTTCATGGGTTAATTTTTGCATACGAACTTCGGTATAACGCATTGCTGCTGCGCTATCCCCATCGACTGAACCGAAGTTACCCTGACCATCAACTAACATGTAACGCAAGCTGAAGTCCTGCGCCATACGAACAATTGTTTCGTATACTGCACTGTCACCATGAGGGTGATATTTACCGATCACGTCACCGACAACACGAGCAGACTTTTTGTACGCTTTGTTATAATCATTGCCCAATTCGTGCATCGCATATAATACACGACGATGAACAGGTTTTAGACCGTCTCTAACATCTGGCAATGCACGAGATACGATTACGCTCATCGCGTAATCTAGATATGAATGCTTGAGTTCGTCCTCAATGGCAATCGGTCTGATTTCCGATACGCTCATGCATACTCCTTGTTTACAGGTAGAGAGTTGTACCTGTTTTTATGTCTTCAATCTTGCAAAATTTTAGCTCAAGGGCTTGAACTAAAAATAAAAAATACAGCGAAAAATTATAGCACAAAGCACTCACTAACTGTGAGTTTACGCATCTAAAAATAGCATTTTTTTACAATAAAAAGTATATATAAATTAACAACTTAAAATTATCAAATGCAAGAACGACAGATAAAAATAGATTCTTACCCATTTTGGGCAAAAGATCGTCAAACGATGAGATAAAAACAACGAATTTAATGGACTAATTTCAATTAGGCCCAAGCTCAAAAATTGAGCTGAGCCACATTAAATCACTCAAGAATAAGAACCTGACTTAGCTTCAATTGGAAGCGTTTCTGACTCGGTCACTTCGACTTGATCATGTTGCATAAAATAAAAGGCCATAAAGAATAGGGCTAAAATAAAAGGCGTTTCATATAACTCTTCTACAATATCCAGACTTATTACATCAGCGAATAACCATGTATGAACGAAACGGTGATGCTCGACACTATCAGCAAAGAATAAAGACAGAACAAGACTCCCTTCTTCTTCCCCATTAGAATCTAACATTCATTTGTCTGGACGATATTGTGTAGGAATCCACTGGTAACCCTTACTATTTTTTCCGATATGACCAATCCCAGGGAAAGCAACATGTGCAGCACCAATCCACCATTGATTTTGATAAGCTTGCTCGAAAATATTTTTACGAACCGCAATTGCATGTTGAGAATTAGTATCAGGTTTATAACTGGCTTCAGGATAAGGAAATTGCACAGCAGCGTAATGCACCACATCACCCAAACCCAGAAACTTTTGTCCATTCTGACCATCGACCAAATAAGATGAATGGCCTTCGGTATGACCATGTGTCGTAATTAATTCAACATTCGGAACCTTAAACGAATCTTTGGTGAAAGCAATCAACTGTCCAGCCTGCTGATAAGGTTTTAATGCATCACATGTCATTTTAAATAATGGTTTAAAGAAATCAGAGGCTTTTGCTTCGTTCTCAGCCGATGTCCAATAGTCCACATCCTCTTTGGCCAGATAAACTTTGGCATTTGGATAAGCCATTGTTCCATCTAGCGTAATTCCACAAAGATGATCAGGATGGGCGTGGGTAATTAGAATGGTATCAATTTGCTCAGGTTGTAGTCCCGCCTTTTTTAAATTTTCAGGGACATAGCCCAAGCTCGGGCCAAAACATTTTGCCGTGCCCGCATCAATTAAGATATTTTGTGTTGGTGTTTGTACGAGATAAGCAGAAAAATCGGTCACAATATGATTATGTTCATCGACAGGTACAAAATTCTCTTTGAATAGCTGATTGGCTTTCTCTGTTGAAATACCCAACAAATCACTGCGTGGTAATCCCAACTCTCCATCAAACAAAGCCGTAACTTTTAGATTACCGACAGGCTGTAAAAAATACCCATCAACCTGTTGTACCTGTGGTTTAGATTCAGCATATGTCGTGCTGGTACTAAAGAGTAACGCTATTAGGATATGCTTTAATAATTTCACACTCATCACCTTGATATTTGATTAATTTAAATCTAACTATTTTTAGTGATAAAAATCGCTCAATCATCTACGTGAATCGCTCAATTTAGATTATTACAAAGATAAAACAGCGGGATCTACTTCATAACGCTGCATAAACCGTTCACGAAATGTTGCAGTAGATTGATAACCAGATTTTGCTGCAATCGTTTTCATAGGCAACTTATTTGAGTACAACAACTCCAATGCATAAGCAAGCCGTGCCTGAGTAATGATTTCTCTCAAAGAAGTCTGCTCATGGCTCAGTTTACGACGCAGTGTAGCGCTACTTAAACCTAAACGCATTTCAATTTCACTGGATTGCCATTGATGCTGAGGGTTCTCTATAACCCATTGGTAAATTTGCGTTGCCAGTTTCGGTTGAGGGAGAATAAGTACATCTGCACAATGCTGTTGGCATAACTGTACCAGTATCGCGGCAATAGATAAGCGTGCCTTAACCAAATCGTGTTGAAACAAAGCCGTTTGCCACTCAAGCAGAGACTCCGCAAAATCCGTGATTGAAAATCTTAAGATAGATTCTGTTTTATCCGTAATCGGCTTGGCCCAAATCATCTGTGCAGCGTGAATCACCTCTTCACACATTGGCACCAGAATCGTCAAATATTCGCCTGTCTCTGAATCTGGGATATTCACCCTGCTACTGTATCGGGCTTAATAATAAAAAGATCGCCTGCGTTGAGCTCTATTTGTTTATTATAAGTATTCAAGCGTTGTTGCCCATGCAGAATAATCCCCATGTGCAGCTGATTCACTTTAATATTCGACAGTCCATGCTGGTTCTTGGCCCGAATACACAAATAATCCCTCGCCATATCTGCGTGTGCTAGTTGAACCAGTGAACGATGTAAATGATCAGCTTGTATTGAAGCCGAAGAATTAATATTCATAATCATGAAAAATAAAAACGCCCTTGAGCAATGTATAGCACAAGGGCGTTTGTTTGAATAAGTATCAGGCTATAAAATTACAGCTTGCTTACCAATTCAGGTACCACAGTGTTCAAATCGCCCACTAACCAGTAGTCAGCAACACTGTTGATTGGCGCTTCTTCGTCTTTGTTGATTGCAACAATAACTTTAGAATCTTTCATACCTGCCAAGTGCTGAATCGCACCAGAGATACCGATCGCCATATAAAGATCTGGAGCAACGATTTTACCAGTTTGACCCACTTGGAAATCGTTTGGTACGAAGCCAGCATCTACCGCAGCACGTGAAGCACCTTGAGCAGCACCAAGCTTGTCTGCTAATGGGTCAAGTACTTTGTGATAGTTCTCACCAGAACCTACACCACGACCACCAGAAACAACGATACGTGCAGCAGTTAACTCTGGACGATCAAGTTTCACGATTTCTTCGTTTACAAAGGTAGAAATACCAGCGTCTTTCGCCTCTGCAACAGCTTCAACCGCAGCAGAACCACCTTCAGCAGCAACTGCATCAAATGCTGTACCACGAACTGTACCAACGATGATTGCTTCGTCAGATTGAACAGTTGCAATCGCGTTACCCGCATAGATTGGGCGTTTGAAAGTATTTGCAGATTCAACAGCAATGATGTCTGAAATCATGCTGACGTCAAGAAGTGCAGCAACGCGTGGAAGAATGTTCTTACCCGTCGTTGTAGAAGCAGCTAATACGTATTTGTATCCACCTTTCGCGATGTCAGCAACTAAGCCAGCAACGTTTTCAGCCAATTGGTTTGCATAAGCAGCATTGTCAGCAAGTAATACTTTGCTCACACCAGCAACTTTAGCAGCAGCGTCAGCAACTGCTTGAGCGCCAGAACCAGCAACTAATACAGTAATATCACCACCGATTTTTTGAGCTGCCGCAACAACGTTTAAAGTTGCACCGTTAAGTGTCTGGTTGTTGTGATCAGCGATAACTAAAATACTCATGATTTTATCCTTCTGTATTAGATCACTTTCGCTTCGTTTTTCAATTTTTCAACAAGCTCGTCTACAGACTTCACTTGTACGCCAGCTTTACGTTCAGCAGGAGCTTCAACTTTAATTGTTTTAAGCTTAGTGCCTGTTGTAACGCCATAATCAGCAGGTGACTTAGTATCAAGCGGTTTTTTACGCGCTTTCATGATGTTTGGAAGAGCAGCATAGCGTGGCTCATTCAAACGTAAGTCAGTAGTGATGATTGCAGGAAGTGCAAGCTCAACAGTTTGTAGACCGCCGTCAACTTCACGAGTTACTTGAACTTTACCGCCATCGACTTTAACTTCAGATGCGAAAGTACCTTGACCAGCACCGAGTAAAGCACCAAGCATTTGACCTACTTGGTTAGAGTCATCATCAATTGCTTGTTTACCAAGAAGGATAAGTTCTGGTTTTTCAGCATCAACAACGCCTTTCAAGATTTTAGCAACTTCTAAAGCGCCAACTTCATCAGCAGTTTCAACTAAAATACCGCGATCAGCACCTAAAGCCATTGCAGAACGAATTTGTTCTTGAGCGTCTTTAGAACCCACTGAAACAACAACGATTTCAGAAACTGTTCCTTTTTCTTTTAAGCGAACCGCTTCTTCCACTGCGATTTCACAGAATGGGTTGATTGACATCTTAACGTTGGTAAGGTCAACCCCACTATTGTCCGGCTTAACACGAACTTTTACGTTGGCATCAACCACACGTTTTACAGCGACAAGAGCCTTCATGTAATCCTCGGCTGTTCTAAGCAAGTAAATGTAATGAAGAGCATTCTAACTCTTCGATTGAAACTTTTTAGGTGCCCTATCTTGCAATGTATTTGGCATTTCGGTCAAGTCACAATTTCCGCTATGGCAATAAAAAAGATGAAACGCTCAGTTCACATATTGAAAATAATTATTGGTGCTACAAATTTAGTTTATAAATGTGATGAATATTAAACTTTGATTTTTTTAATATTTTATAAAATTCAATGATCTAAAACAGGCATTTTGATTTAAATAAGGATGATCTGTAACGGATCGTTTCTAGCAAAATTACAAGTGTTTTGGATTTTGCAAAAACGTGGCAATTAAGTAAGAACAGCAATTAAACGAATACCAGAAATAAACGGGAAAAGTAGTCGACCATTAAACGCTCAATTTTGCAACATAATATATCAAGATTTAGCTTTTTTGCGCACGTGGATGGGTTTGATCATACACTTTTGCCAGTTGTTCAAAGTCAACATGGGTATAAATCTGGGTAGTCGACAAATTACTGTGTCCAAGCATTTCTTGTACAGAACGCAAATCACCACTGGCAGATAGCATATGACTAGCAAAACAATGTCTTAATAAATGTGGATGCAAATCGACATTCACACCTGCACGTTGTGCTTGCAACTTGACCCGATTTTCAATTTGACGCGGTGTTAAGGCATTACCACGTTGTGAGATAAAAACAGCTGAGTCGGCATTAAAACTACCTTGCCAAATTCGATAGATTTTCAACCATTCAACCAAGCTGTCTTTGGCCTTCAAGCCAAAAGGAACAATACGCGTTTTATTGCCTTTACCTGTAATACGTAAAAGCTGTCGGTTAAAATCAATATCTTTAACTGTTAAACCTTGTAGTTCAGCTAAACGCAAACCACTTGAATATAACAGTTCAAGCATGGCTTTATCACGCAACCATAGCTGTTGTTCAAGAGGTTTCTCAGGAGCTACTTGATCTAAGATCTGATGTACAGTCTCAATATCTATCATGCCTGGTAAAGGTCGTGGTTGACGCTTTAATTTAAAATCTTCGGATGGATTTTGTCCCAAATATTGACCTTGTTCCGCCCACTTCATAAATTGGCGAATTGAAGTTAAATGACGCTGCAAGCTACTACTACTCAATTGATCTCGTTCAACCCGATTAGCCAGATACTCTCTCAAATCCGATGCTTCAATATCTTGGAGTTGCAGTTGTTTATATTCGCAGAACTTAAAGAAATCGGTTAAATCACGTTGATAAGCCGAGATGGTATGTTCAGATTGATTTTGAATCATCCGTTCTTTTAACCACATGGATAGCAGTTTTTCAGGGCTTTCCAAGTTGCTCTCCAGTGTTATACCTATACCAACAGCTACAGTCTAACAAACTTTACTGCGATTTATCGCTAAAGCGATATCGAAGAATTGATGCCTGTGTAATACAATAAATTTCAAGTTTTGAGTGGCGCTACCATGATGACAACAATGCTTATTCCCTATCTCATCGCAATCACCCTCTTGACCATTACTCCCGGTCTAGATACCACACTGATTATTCGCACTGCGACCTTGGAAGGTAAAGCCAAAGCATTCCAAGCTGCTTTGGGGATTAATCTTGGCTGTATTGTATGGGGAATGATTGTGGCCTGTGGTTTAGGTGCATTGTTGATGGCATCTGATCTGGCTTTCAATGCCTTAAAATGGATGGGGGCAATTTACCTCACGTGGTTAGGACTTAATCTTATTCTAAAGCCTCGTAGCCAACTCGCAGGTTTAAATGATTCTACAACGACTCAAAACTGGTTTATTAAAGGCTTCTGGGGCAATTTGCTCAATCCCAAAGTCGGTATTTTTTATATTTCTTTCCTTCCCCAGTTCATTCCACAGTCTTCATCTCCAGTCATCTGGACCATGGGACTGGTGATGATTCATGTCATGATTGGATTTATTTGGTCAATCTTCCTCATCTCTGCGATGCAATCAATTTCAGGGTATTTAAAGCAGCCCAAATTTATTCGCTACATGGATCACATCACAGGCAGTATTTTTATTTTGTTTGCGCTAAAACTCGCATTCAGCAAACGATAAACAATAAAAAAGCGTGCTGTGATCAGCACGCTCAATAGCAATTTCAATCACGCTCTAAATTTTTTAAATAATCGTTTATCTGTATGCCGACTTCATCAGCGCATTGTTCTGCCAACTGATGATCACCACCATCAACAATATAGAGTTTAGATTTTTGCAGAATCTGATTTAAATATTGTCCAACCTCAATCGGACTAATCGGATCTTGATCGCCCCAGATCAATAAAGTGTTCACATCGATATCTGGTAAATTTTGCTCATAGTCGACTTTCGTTGTTACGAACCAGTCAGGATATTCAATATATTCTTGCTGATAAAACTGCCGCCAATCTTGAACTTGAAATCGGTTTAAATTAATTCCGCCTGAAGTCGCGATCAATATCAAACCTTTAACTAATTCTGTTTTTTGTAATGCTGCTGCAATGGCAAAAATCCCACCCATGGATTGGGCAATCAGAATAGAAGGTTGTTGAATCTGTTCAAGTACATAATGGCTCAGATCATCAAAACTGTGAATATCAGGATCTGTTGCCACCCCATGAAAACCAGGATAAGTAATCACTTGCTTTGTATAATGATGAGGAAGCTGTGCAATCAGAGGATTCCAAAATTGAGTATTACCTGATGCGCCCGCAAGAAAGGCTAAATGATTCATTCTTATCCTTTAAAATTATAATTTTCTTTTTAAAGATAAACACCCCTATTTAGGAGTGTTTAGTGATTTCAACTTTAGCCTTGAAAATATCTAAGATCCAAACGGGCATCATAAACATGTGTGGTTGGACCAGTCATCCAAACTACATCACCTTCACGCCAAGCGATATGTAACTTACCACCTGCAAGCTGAACTTCAACTTCATTTGCTAGCAAACCACGGCGCATACCACTGACTGCTGCTGCACAAGCCCCTGTACCACAGGCTAAAGTCTCACCTACACCACGCTCAAACACACGTAAACGGATATGCTTTTCATCCAGAATTTGCATAAATCCAGCATTCACACGTGCAGGAAAACGCGCATGTGATTCCACTTGTGGACCAATACGCTCAACATCAGCGGTTAGCACATCTGGTACGATGGTCACAGCATGCGGATTACCCATATTCACAACATCAATATTAATGCTCTGATTATCTGCAAGTTCCAGTGCGTATAAACCTTCAATATCTTCATGCTCTTGCGTAACAAACGGAATTTCTTCTGGAAGAAATTTCGGGGGCCCCATATTGACGCGAACCCAACCATTGGCACCCAATTCAGGTTCGACAATCCCTGCTTTGGTTTGCACACGGATTTTGGTTTTGGTCGTGAGTTGACGCTCATGTACAAAACGAGCAAAACAACGTACCCCATTACCACACTGCTCGACTTCAGAACCATCGGCATTAAAAATTCGATATTTAAAATCGACATCTGGAAAATCAGGTGGTTCAACAATCAATAGTTGATCAAAACCCACGCCAAAATGACGATCGGCTAAACGCTGAATCGTCACTGTATCTAAATAAGCACGCTGGGTCACAAGGTCAACGACCATAAAATCATTGCCCAACCCATGCATTTTGGTAAATTCTAAATACATCTTAATTTACTCCTCAGGCAACAAATGCTCTTTTTCCCAGAGTGATTCTATGGTTTCACGCTCACGAATTAAATAGGCTTGATCACCACTGACCATAACTTCGGCAGCACGACCACGGCTATTATAATTAGAGCTCATTACGAAACCATAAGCACCTGCACCCAACACTGCTAAGACATCATTTTCCTGAAGTGCCAACTCACGTTCTTTACCCAAGAAATCACCAGTTTCGCAAATGGCACCGACTAAATCCCAAGTTTTAACTTCAACATCAGGATTTGGATTAACCGACTGAATATCCATCCACGCTTCATATAGAGCAGGACGAATAAGGTCATTCATCGCGGCATCAATAATGGCAAAGTTGCGATGATTGGTCGGTTTGAGTAAATCTACCTTGGTGACTAATGCACCTGCATTGGCAGAAATACTACGCCCCGGTTCCATATATACTTTGAGACCCAACTTTTCTAAAGCTGGACGCATTGAATTGGCATACTCTTCAACACTTGGTGGCGTTTCATCTTTATAACGCACACCCAAACCACCACCGATATCAATATGTTTGAGGTTGATACCCAAGCTTTTCAATTGCTCAATCATTAAAATGACACGATCAAGTGCATCCACAAAAGGTTTAGTTTCAGTCAATTGTGAACCGATATGACAATCAATCCCGACAATCTCAAGATTCGGTAACGATGCAGCATATTGATAAGTTTCATCAACCGTATCACTTGGAATACCAAACTTGTTTTCTTTCAAACCCGTTGAGATATAAGGATGGGTTTTGGCATCTACATCTGGATTTACACGTAACGAAATTGGTGCTTTTTTGCCAAGTTTTGCTGCAACTTTTTGAATACGATCTAGCTCGGCATGTGATTCAACATTAAAGCAAGCTATCCCAACATTTAAGGCTTTTTCGATATCAGCTTCAGATTTACCTAGACCAGAAAATACGATTTTCGATGGTTCACCGCCTGCTGCCAGTACACGAGCCAGTTCCCCACCAGTTACGATATCAAAACCCGCACCCACCTTTGCCAATACACTCAGAACAGCCAAATTTGAGTTTGACTTCACCGCAAAACAGATTTGATGATCAATAAAATCAAAAGCACGGTGCATATCCAAATAATGCTTTTCAAAAGTTGCTTTTGAATAAACATATAAAGGCGTGCCATATTGCTGTGCGAGCTGATCCAGTGAACATTGCTCAGCGTGCAATACTCCATTAATGCGAGTGAAACTCATGAAGATGTCCTTATTTACAAACTTAAGGTGAGATGGTCTGTGATTGAGTCGTTGACGATGTTGCTTGGCGTTCTACCTCTGCTTGATCTGCTTTTGCGTCAGATGAAGCCTTAGCCTGAGCTGCTTCATTTTTATAAAGCAGATATTTTGCGCGCTTATCCTGATTTTGATCAGACGGTAATTGCAATGCACCTGACTGACCACATGCAGTTAAAATAACGCTGCTCAGCAACACACTGATAGAACAAATGACTTTAAGCATCTGTGCACCTAACTTTTACAATTCGGAGCAGTATAGCGTGATCATTAGATCGGCTAAAGTCTAAACTTGAATGAATCAAACAATAACCATAAAAAAACGCCGACTTTGAGGTCGGCGTTTTGTGTTAAATCGGCTAAAGAATTACTTTTTCTTATAGAAGAAATAACCAATTGCCAAGATAACAAACCAGATCGGGCTGACTTTGAGTGATTCCAACGTCGTTTCATCCAAAGCAAGGAAGTAGATCGTTGCAAGGAAGAAAATAATCACCACCCAACAAGTAAACACACCGCCAGGTAATTTAAATGTTGATTGCGCATGTAGTTCAGGACGATTTTTGCGGTAGTTGATATAACTCCACATAATGATCATCCATACACAGATGAACAGAATCGTAGAGAGCGTTGTTGCTAAAGTAAATGCGGTCACTTCATCATTGGTGCCCGTTTGTAATTTATAAACAAACTGAACGAATGCGCCAATAAAGATACAGATTGATGAGAAAATCAAAGCTTTTGCAGGAACTGCAGACTTCGATAATTTACCAAACAACTTCGGTGCTTGCTCATCCGTTGATAAACCAAACAACATACGACTAGTTGAGAATACACCACTGTTCATGGATGACATCACTGACGATAACACCACCAGGTTCATGATAATCGCCGCAGAAGCAATACCAGCTTGTGAGAAGATGTTAACGAATGGGCTGACTTTAGGATTGATCTGATCCCACGGTGTTACACACATCACCACGAACAATGCCAATACATAGAAAATAATGATACGGATTGGAATCGAGTTAATCGCTTTTGGTAAGTTACGCTTCGGATCTTGTGTTTCAGCAGCCGTGGTTCCGACCAATTCCACCCCAACAAAGGCGAAAATCGCAATCTGGAAGCCTGCCAAGAAGCCATCTAAACCTTTCGGGAACATGCCACCATGTGTCCAAAGATTGGAAACGCTTGCAACCGTACCAGAAGCATTGGTAAATCCAGTAAAGATCATCCATAAACCAACAGCAATCAGGACAATAATCGCGGTGATCTTCACCATCGCAAACCAGAACTCCATTTCACCGAATAGTTTTACGGTGACCAAGTTCAAGCCCAGTACAAAAGCAATCGCAACAGTACTAATCAGTAAACCGCCCAATGGTGTAAATGACTCACCACCATTAAAGAATTCCAGATAGTAAATAATGGCCGATAAATCTGCGATACCAATGGTGACCCAACAGAGCCAGTAGGTCCAACCAACAAAATAACCAGCCCAAGGGCCAATTAAATCCGTCGATAAATCGATAAAAGATTTGTAGTTAAGGTTGGATAGTAATAGCTCCCCTAATGCACGCATTACGAAGAACACCATCAAACCAATGGTCATGTAAATAAATAGAATTGATGGTCCAGCTAAACTAATAGTTTTACCAGATCCCATGAACAACCCTGTTCCAATGGCACCGCCAATCGCAATCAACTGCAGATGTCGATTAGATAGGCTACGGTGAAGTCCGCTTTGTTCAGCAGCCTCACTCAGATTTTGATTCGACATTTTACAAAAACTCTCCAGTGTTTTAGTCCATTAGCTGAAACAACGCCGAACAACGATTCGTACCATTTTTAGTATCTTTTCTCGTTATTCATGAGTGGGCTTGCTTTAGCTAAGAAATGTTTTACCTGTATTTTTTTCAAGTGAAATACAATCGAATTCGATCATACGCACAAGGCCAAAACAATACAATGAACTTATGAGGGCAACTCATCAGTCATAAAAAGGTACTTCAAAATTAAAGAGTGGCGATTTAAGCCACTCTTTTTCTACTCAAGAAAATATTGATTTATAATTCAATCATTAGAAGTTTGCTTCTGTTTATTTTTGAGACGCTCCTCCCAAAAAGTTGCATTACGGATACCCAATTTAATTGGATCAAATGTAAACTCCTTAACTCCTGCTTTTTGTTGTTCTTCATAGTCACGTAAAGCCTTAATGGTCGGTTTCCATACAAAATAGGTCACGATAATACCGATGATATTAATCCATGCCATCAGACCGACCCCAATATCACCAATCCCCCAAATATAACCTGTTGCACTGAGTACGCCATAAGCCACAGAAATCATAATGAAACATTTGGTGATAAATAAAAGAGATGGCGTTTTGGTGATATAGCTCAGATAAGTGATGTTTGTTTCAGCAATATAGTAATAGGCCACGATCGTGGTAAAGGCAAAGAAGAACACTGCCAAGGCAACAAATATCTGACCAAAACCACCAAACACTGTGCTAACCGCCATTTGCGTAAATGCTGGTGAACCTATCTCAGTGCCAGGCGCAACATTCTGTACGATAAACTGCCCAGCTTCTAAAGTACCCTGTACGTTATACATACCAGTAATCAAAATCATAAAAGCTGTTGCAGAACACACAAATAGCGTATCAACATAAATGGAGAAGGCTTGCACAAAACCTTGTTGTGCTGGATGCTGAACTTCTGCGGCTGCAGCAGCGTGCGGTCCTGTACCTTGTCCTGCCTCATTGGAGTAAACACCGCGTTTTACCCCCCAACCAATGGCGGCACCAATCCCTGCCATTGGCGAAAATGCATCTTCAAAAATGAGTTTGATCACGCCAGGCAATTCTTGGATATTCATCGCCACAATAATCACGGCCATCAAGATATAACCCAAGGCCATAAATGGAACAACGAACTCTGCGAAGCGTGCAATACGTTTAATTCCACCAAAAATAATGATTGCCAATAAAGAAACAATCACGATTAAGGCCAATAATTTATAAGTACCGACATTACCAAATACGATGGCGCCCTGACCTGTAATTTGGGTAAACGCATTACCGACCGCATTGGCTTGAATACCGGGTAGGAATAAACCACAGGAAATAATTGCAGCAATCGCAAAGAGAATCCCTAACCAACGCTGGCCTAAGCCACGGTCAAAATAAAATGCAGGTCCACCACGATATTCACCTTGATATTCGACCTTATAAATTTGACCGAGAGTTGACTCAACATAAGCGGTACTTGCACCCAAAAATGCAACCAACCACATCCAAAACACAGCACCTGGACCACCGAATCCAATTGCTGCCGCCACCCCTGCAATATTCCCCACTCCGACACGTCCAGATAAGGAGACTGCCAGCGCTTGGAATGAGGAAATTCCTTGCGCGGAGGATGAACCATTAATTAACAGCTTTGCCATTTCCTTAATTTGGCGAACCTGTACAAACCGAGTTAAAATAGAAAAAAACAAACCAGCACCTAGGCATAAATAGATCAGCGCTGGACTCCAGATAATTCCATTTACCCAATTTACAATTTCTGCTGCACTCATAGACATCAACCTTTATTATATATTTTGAAAAAATAGCCACTGCTAAATTCCCATTCGTCTGAGCATGAGCAATATCTATGCCATTCGATCAAAATCTCATGACAACAAATAAGCGAACACACCTATACCATCCATGGAAAAAGTGAATTGAACAAAAAAATGAATGCTAAAAACACACTGTCTATAAGTTGTATATCATGTTATTTTCCTGAGCACTTCCCTTTAACCAACCAGTGACGAAACCGTACTGTCTTCTTGTTTTATCCTTATAAAGAACGATCAGCGTTGTTAGAAATTTTCGTCCTGACTCTTTTTTATCTAATTTTAAGAAAGTTTTCAATTTTATCTTATGGCAAAAATTAAATCCGTTTACAGATGTGAACAATGTGGTGCAGATCATCCCAAATGGGCTGGGCAATGTTCTGAATGCGGCGAATGGAATAGTTTACTGGAAGTCCGTGTCGAACCAGTGGTTACCCATCGTGGTCAACCTAAAATAGGCGGCTATGCGGGGCAAGCAGCCAGTATTACCACGCTCAATCAAGTTACAGTCTCCAATGAAACCCGTGTTCCGACAGGCATTAGCGAATTCGATCGTGTGCTTGGTGGTGGCCTAGTCATTGGTTCAGTAGTATTGATCGGTGGTGATCCTGGGATTGGCAAATCCACTATCCTGTTGCAAACCGCCACCCATATGGCCAGTAAAAAAAGTTCGGCACTTTATGTGACGGGTGAAGAATCACTTTCACAGGTTGCCTTACGAGCTCAACGTTTAGATCTACCCACAGACTCACTTAAGGTGATGGCGGAAACCTGTGTCGAACGCATTTGCGAAGTGTTGGCACAAGAACGCCCTGCTGTTGCAATTTTGGACTCAATTCAGACCTTATATACCGAAACATTACAATCAGCACCTGGTGGGGTCTCACAAATCCGTGAATCTGCTGCCCTACTGACTCGATTTGCAAAGAATAGTGGCACTGCTTTATTCCTGGTGGGTCATGTCACCAAAGAAGGCGCATTAGCGGGTCCACGTGTTTTAGAACATATGGTCGATTGTGTGCTTTATTTTGAAGGACAATCTGACTCTCGTTACCGCATGATACGTGCTGTGAAGAACCGTTTTGGTGCAGTCAATGAACTCGGTGTATTTGCGATGACCGATAAAGGTCTACGTGAAGTGGCCAATCCATCGGCTATTTTCTTGAGCCGCTATGATGAAGCCATTCCGGGCTCTATCGTAATGATTAGCCGTGAAGGAACGCGCCCACTACTGGTTGAGGTTCAGGCTCTCGTTGATGATGCGCATGGGCAACCCCGTCGAGTCGCTCTCGGCTTGGAACAAAACCGTTTAAATATGCTGCTGGCAGTCATGCATCGACATGGTGGCGTACAAACCTCAGGACAAGATGTCTATGTCAATGTAGTCGGTGGTTTAAAAATTACCGAGACGGGTTCTGACTTAGCGGTACTACTGGCATGTGCTTCAAGTTTAAGAGGCAAAGCCTTGCCACAGCAATTGGCAGTCTTTGGCGAAGTCGGGCTCTCGGGTGAAATTCGCCCTGTACCGAATGGTCAAGAACGCCTAAAAGAAGCAGCAAAACATGGCTTTAAGTATGTGATCTTACCTCGAGGAAATGCACCACAAAAGTCGATTGATGGCGTACAAATCATTGCTGTAGCCCGTTTGCATGAAGCCCTGACTGAAGCCATGCAGCTAAGTGATGAATTAGGGTAATCATTTGACATAAAAAAACATACTTTTGTTATTGAAATTCCATCGAAATACATGCATAAATACATTTACAAATTGGATTTAAATAGGAATTTTCGATGCAAGTACACCAGCGTGGCTTGATGGCAGCTCTTTTAATGGCAACTTTGGTTGCTGCACCGCTTGCGGAAGCAAAACGTGCAGGTGGTGGTAAAAGCCACGGCATGAGCAGATCTAGTTCATCTAGCCAATCTTACCAGCCATCTCGTCAAGCAGCTCCAGCACCTCAACAACAAACTGCACCACAGAAATCTGGTCCAGGCGTAGGTACAATGGTTGCTGCGGGTGTAGCTGGTGCTGCAGTGGGTGCAGTTGCAGCCAATGCATTAGCAGATGACAAGCAACAAAATCCAACAGCAACTGAGCAACAGGCTAATGCTCAAGCACAGCAACAGGAAGAAAAAGGTGGCATTCCTAGCTGGCTTTGGGTTCTTCTTGCTGCAGCGATCGCCTTCTTTGTTTTCCGCAAATTAGGCGCAAAAAAAAAATTAGCAGCCAATAATCCATACGCACCAAACAATGGCGGTCAAAATAACTTTGGCCGTCAAACCCCACCTCAGCCTGCGACACGTCAAGCAGCAACTGACAACACCAATATCTTTGGTCAATCTGTCGCTGGTGGCGCTGCTGCTCCACAAGCGCCATTTGGTGCTGCATCAATGAGTAGTGGTAACCAATTACCAGATGGTACTGAACCTGCTGCATTCTTGCGTATCGCACGTCAACGTTTTAACCACATTCAGTCGGTAAACAGTGCGAGCAATGTCGAAGAAATTCGTCGTTATTTGACACCTGAACTTTATAATTCAATGTACAGCGACATTATGGCGAACCAAGACCAAGACGTTGCCGAATTCAGTAACCTCAATGCAATGGTTGTTGAAAGCACCACTGAAAATGGTCAATATCTTGTTAGCGTTCGCTTTACCGGTACAGTCAGTGAAGACTTAAATAGCTTGCCACAACCATTTGCTGAAATCTGGCATTTTGTGAAGCCTGCTGGCTCACAACAAGATTGGGTTGTTGCGGGTATCCAGCAAGCTTAATTGCTTTGATTGGACAAAGAGAGCTGTTTCGACAGCTCTTTTTTTATGGGTTAGCTTTTAGCAAAACTAAAAAAAGCCACTCTCTATATCGGAGAATGGCGGAGTGTAAACAGAACCAACATTACTTATTATTAGAATAAAGAACACAACCTAGCACGATCTGTCTATTGATACTAACGGATAAGCTCAAAGAAAAACCATTCCTCTTTTGGGGAATAAATGCAATTTTATTGCGATCATTTATCCCAAGCTAACACTGCATTCAGCCATTCAGCCATTCAGCCATTCAGCCATTCAGCCATTCAGCCATTCAGCCATTCAGCCATTCAGCCATTCAGCCATTCAGCGCATCATAAATTGACAAGGGCACGCTGACCCACTTTAAAAGGACAACTCATAGCTAAAATCAGACAATTTTGAAGAAAAATGAAAGGTACAGACATAAAAAAGCTTTGCCGAAGCAAAGCCTTTAAATCTGATCTTTTTAAGTATTTAGGATCATGAAACAAACTGTAGGAACAACCAATATAGACCACCAGATAAGGTAATCGTTGCTGGTAAAGTAAAGATCCAAGCAGACAGAATTGTTCTAACCGTTGCGAAGTTTAGACCTGACTTATTGGCAACCATAGTACCTGCAACCGCACTGTTTAATACGTGTGTGGTTGATACTGGCATACCAAGACCATCCGCTGCTGCAATGGTACTCATCGCTACAAGTTCAGCAGACATGCCCTGACCATAAGTCATGTGGTTCTTACCAATACGCTCACCGACAGTCACAACAATACGCTTCCAGCCCACCATGGTACCTAGACCAAGCGCAAGAGCAACCGCAACTTTCACCCAGTTTGGAATGTATTGAAGGAATGAATCCAAGCTACTACGGTATTCTTTCACAACTTTAGCTTGGTCTTTATCCATTTCTGGCAAAGCTTCAGCTTTATCTAAACGTTTAAACGTGGTGGTGCTTAAATACATGTCATTGCGGATTTCGCTAACAGCAGCTTCAGGAATCGCCTTAAGATCGCCATAACCAGCAACACGTGTACCCAAGTGCTCTGTCATACTTGCTAACGCAGGTACAACTTCAGCCGTTTGTTCTTTGGTTTGGATATATTTAGTTAATACTTCACGCGCTTTCTCATCTGTCAGCTCGTTTTGATTAACGTTTAAAACCGTCGCTGTTTTTGAAGAAAGCTGTTCAAAAGACTGTAAATGCTGCGCGTCTAAATTTTTGTTCAATGAATAAGCCAATGGAACTAACCCGATCAAGATCAACATGATTAAACCCATGCCTTTTTGACCATCGTTTGAACCGTGTGCAAAGCTCACACCTGTACAAGTAAAAATTAGAATTGCACGAATCACTGGTGGTGGCGGCTTGTTACCTTCTGGTGGCTGAAACAGCTCCATTTGGCGTTTAAATACTTTCTTCACCAACAAGAATAGAATTGCTGCAAATGCAAAACCAATCAATGGAGAGAATAATAATGCCTTACCAACTTTAATCACCTGATCCATATCAATACCACTACTGGTCGCGCCAGCTGAAGCATTTAAAATATGGTTCATGATGCCCACACCCAAAATCGATCCGATTAAGGTATGTGAACTTGATGCAGGAATCCCCAAAAACCACGTTCCTAAATTCCATAGGATCGCCGCGATTAATAATGCAAAAACCATCGCAAAGCCAGCGCCGCTGCCGACATTCATGATCATTTCTACAGGGAGTAATGCAATAATACCGTATGCAACCGCACCACTCGCTACCATAACCCCAAGGAAGTTACAGAAACCAGCCCACATCACTGCTGCTGGAGCAGGTAATGCATTGGTATAAATAACCGTCGCTACAGCATTCGCCGTATCGTGAAAACCATTTACAAATTCAAAGCCTAAAGCAATGAAAAGTGCCGTCGATAAAAGAATAACTGAATATAAACTTAAAGGCGGTACATGTGCCAAATCAGCACTGAGCTGAAAACCGATATAAATCAGTGTTGCAACAATAATTGTCAAAAACACCGGCATAAAGAATTTCGGTGTTGGTACATGTACATTCGTCGATTTTGCCTGAGAGCTGGCAAGCGGTGAATCCGAAACAGGAGGAAGATTAGAATTCATGTAGACGGTTAGAGGATAATAAAATCCCCTGTATTGTTTAATTAAATTATGACAATTATATGACAAAGGGCTGTCACATAAAGCCAAAATTTCATGTTTTCATCACATTTTTTTGTATTTTCTTGCGATAAACCCGCTCCGACATTTACTTTAATCAATAAAAAACAATGCATTATAAAACTAAAAACAGCGATAGAACTGTTTGTCTGATTTTGCAACAAACGCTACGAAATATGACATTAGACTGTCACATTTCGAACTGGATGTTTTCTTTTTAAGCATTATTCAATTCAATTGTGACAACTTCATGAACATTTTATGACATTTTCTAAGTGACCCGATGAATCACTGTTCAAGCTTGCTGAAAATACGCGCTTTGACCTAGCTTCTGTTACAATGCCCCTGCTTTTTATCTTGATCATCAACTGGGGTTTCTGAATGTCCACGCTTACCACCCTACAATCACTTCTTACCCAACGCATCCTGATTATTGATGGTGCAATGGGAACCATGATTCAACGCCATAAACTAGAAGAAGAAGATTATCGTGGTGAACGTTTTGCAGATTGGGCATCAGACCTTAAAGGCAATAATGACTTATTGGTTTTAACCCAACCACAGATTATTCAGGGCATCCATGAAGCTTATTTGGATGCAGGCGCAGATATTATCGAAACCAACAGCTTTAACGGCACCCGTGTTTCAATGTCTGACTACCACATGGAAGACCTTGTTCCAGAGATCAACCGTGAAGCGGCGCGCTTAGCCAAAGCAGCATGTGAAAAATATTCAACCCCAGAGAAACCGCGTTTTGTTGCAGGCGTACTTGGCCCTACCTCACGTACCTGTTCGATTTCACCGAATGTTAACGACCCTGCATTCCGTAATATTACATTTGATGAATTAAAAGAAAATTATATTGAAGCTGCCCACGCCTTGATTGAAGGTGGTGCAGACATTCTTTTGATCGAAACTGTGTTTGATACCTTGAACTGTAAAGCCGCGATCTTTGCAGTCAAAGAAGTATTCAAACAAATCGGTCATGAACTGCCGTTGATGATTTCAGGCACCATTACCGATGCATCAGGTCGTACCTTAACAGGCCAAACTGCTGAAGCGTTCTGGAACTCAGTACGTCATGGTGATTTACTCTCAATCGGTTTTAACTGTGCCTTGGGTGCAGACGCGATGCGTCCACACGTAAAAACCATTGCTGATGTTGCTGATACTTTTGTCTCCGCGCATCCAAACGCAGGTTTACCGAATGCCTTCGGTGAATATGATGAAACACCTGAACAAACGGCAGCATTCATTAAAGAATTTGCTGAAAGCGGTTTGATCAATATTACAGGTGGTTGCTGTGGTACCACACCAGATCATATTCGTGCCATCTATAATGCAGTCAAAGACATTCAGCCACGTCAAATTCCTGAAACCAAACCAGCCTGCCGTTTAAGTGGTTTAGAACCATTTAACATTTATGATGATTCATTGTTCGTCAATGTGGGTGAACGTACCAACGTCACGGGTTCAAAAAAATTCCTGCGTCTTATTCGTGAAGAAAAGTTTGCCGAAGCTTTGGAAGTAGCTCAGCAACAAGTTGAAGCTGGTGCACAGATCATCGACATTAACATGGATGAAGGCATGTTGGATTCGCAAAATGCGATGGTACATTTCCTCAATCTCGTTGCATCTGAGCCAGATATCTCTCGTGTGCCGATCATGATTGACTCATCGAAATGGGAAATCATTGAAGCAGGCTTAAAATGTGTGCAAGGTAAACCTGTTGTTAACTCGATTTCCTTAAAAGAAGGTTATGACGAGTTTGTCGAAAAAGCTCGCCTATGCCGTCAGTACGGTGCTGCGATTATTGTAATGGCCTTTGATGAAACAGGTCAGGCCGATACTGCTGCACGTAAGCGTGAAATCTGTAAACGTTCTTATGATGTGTTGGTTAATGAAGTGGGCTTCCCTGCTGAAGATATTATTTTTGACCCGAACGTGTTTGCCGTGGCAACAGGGATTGAAGAACACAACAACTATGGCGTCGATTTTATTGAAGCGACAGGTTGGATCAAACAGAACTTGCCGCATGCCATGATTTCAGGCGGTGTCTCTAACGTCTCCTTCTCCTTCCGTGGTAATGAGCCTGTGCGTGAAGCGATTCACTCAGTATTCCTTTACCATGCCATTAAACAAGGCATGACCATGGGGATCGTTAACGCTGGTCAAATGGCGATTTATGACGATATTCCAAAAGAACTAAAAGATGCGGTTGAAGATGTTGTTCTGAATCAAAACCAAGGTGAATCAGGTCAAAACGCCACAGAAAAACTGCTTGAAGTGGCAGAGAAGTTCCGTGGTCATAGTGGCGCGCAACGCGAAGCCGAAAACCTTGAATGGCGCAATGAATCGGTTGAAAAACGTCTTGAATATGCATTGGTAAAAGGTATCACTACCTATATTGATGAAGATACCGAAGAAGCCCGTTTAAAAGCCAAACGCCCTCTTGATGTGATTGAAGGTGCATTGATGGATGGCATGAACGTAGTTGGTGACCTGTTTGGTTCAGGTAAAATGTTCCTGCCACAAGTCGTGAAATCTGCACGTGTGATGAAGCAAGCCGTTGCATGGCTGAATCCGTACATCGAAGCTGAAAAAACAGGTAGCCAATCCAAAGGTAAAGTGTTGATGGCAACTGTTAAGGGTGACGTACACGATATTGGTAAAAATATCGTGGGTGTGGTTTTGGGTTGTAATGGTTATGACATCGTTGATCTTGGCGTGATGGTACCAGCAGAAAAAATCCTGCAAACTGCGATTGATGAGAAATGTGACATCATCGGTTTGTCGGGTTTGATCACCCCGTCTTTGGATGAAATGGTGTTTGTTGCCAAAGAAATGCAGCGTAAAGGCTTTAACATTCCACTGTTAATTGGCGGCGCAACCACTTCAAAAGCCCATACCGCAGTGAAGATTGATCCGCAGTATCAAAACGATGCAGTGATTTATGTTGCCGATGCCTCGCGTGCAGTTGGTGTAGCAACCACCCTACTCTCGAAAGAAATGCGTGGCAATTTTATTGCAGAACACCGTGCTGAATATGCCAAGATTCGTGAACGCCTAGCCAACAAGCAACCGAAAGCAGCCAAGCTCAGCTATGCTGAATCGATTGAAAATGGTTTCAAGGTGGATGACAACTATGTGCCACCGATTCCAAATCGTTTAGGTACGCAAGTTATTACTAACTATCCATTAGCGACCTTGGTTGAATACTTTGACTGGACACCCTTCTTTATTTCTTGGAGCTTGGCAGGTAAATTCCCGAAAATCCTGACAGATGAAGTTGTCGGTGAAGCGGCAACTGATTTGTATAACCAAGCTCAAGCGATGCTGAAAGACATTATCGAGAATAATCGTTTTGATGCGCGTGCGGTCTTTGGTCTATATCCTGCACAGCGTACAGCTGCGGATACCGTCAGCGTGTTTGATGAAGCAGGTCAGAATGTTACGCATACCTTTGAGCATATTCGTCAGCAATCTGACAAAGTGACAGGCAAACCGAATTTATCTTTAGCGGACTTTATTAGCACTTCTAAAGACAATACCGATTATCTCGGTGGTTTCACGGTATCGATTTTCGGTGCTGAAGAATTGGCAAATGAATATAAAGCCAAAGGTGATGATTATTCAGCAATCTTGGTTCAGTCTTTGGCCGATCGTTTTGCAGAAGCATTTGCTGAGCACTTGCATGAGCGTATCCGTAAAGAATTCTGGGGCTATAAAGCTGATGAGACTTTGGGCAATGAAGAATTAATCAAAGAGAAGTATATCGGTATTCGTCCTGCGCCAGGTTACCCTGCTTGCCCAGAGCATTCTGAAAAAGCAGTGTTATTTGATTGGTTAGGTTCAGAAGCGAAGATCGGTACCAAGTTGACTGAACACTTTGCGATGATGCCGCCTTCTTCTGTCAGTGGTTTCTATTATTCTCATCCTGAAAGTGAATACTTCAACGTAGGCAAGATTTCTCAAGATCAGCTTGAGGATTATGCAAAGCGTAAAGGTTGGACATTGGATGAAGCGAAGCGTTGGTTAGCACCAAATTTAGATGATTCGATTGCTTAAGTTAGACTTCTAATCTCCCCTAACCCCTCTTTAAAAAAGAGGGGGAACTTTTGCGTATCAAATGAATTACGTGACAGCTCCTCCCTTTGAAAAGGGAGGTTGGGAGGGATTAAATTGATATTTAAATAAAAAATATATAATTTATAAAATAAATATTTTCTGAGTGTGATACTCATGACTCTTAGCTTAATATTATTAATTTTATATAACATATAAGGAAATACATAGAAAACTACATACAGCTATTGTACCTAAAATGGATTCAGAAACTTGTAATCCTCCCCAACCCTCCTTTAAAAAGGAGGGAGTATCATGAATCCAATATCTACATTCAATTCGCGGTAAAGTCCCTCTTTGAAAAGGTGGGAAACTACGTTTCGCAAGAGGGGGATTCTAACCTTTGCCGAACCACATAATAAATCCGCTCTACAACAGCATCAATCTCAGTCAAAATCTGATGATTACTAAATCTTAAAGTGATCAACCCTAATTCACTTAAAGCATGATCACGATTTTGATCAGCTTCCAACCCTGTTTCGGTATAATGTTGCCCACCATCACATTCAATGACCAAATTCACTGCTGGACAATAGAAATCCACAATAAAATTTAGAATCGGCTTCTGTCGATAAAACTGTAATCCTAAAATCTGTTTACGTCTGATTCTTTGCCATAGCAGTTGCTCAGCATCTGTCATATTACTTCTTAAATTTCGAGATGCTTGCTTTAGATTTTTATTATAAGGCTTCATCAATACCTACGTTTAAAACAGACGCATGCTTAACCAAATCCGAGCATCTCTAGCACAATATATAAACTCTCTTTAGAACCTATACCATTTAAATATAGGTTCTTTGCCTTTACAGCTCTTTATGTTTCTCAATCAAATCTTCAAGATTCTGATAAACATGCAAGACTCGATCTTTATGCGTTCGCGCATGATCCAAACGCTGCTCAGGGTCAACTAAAAGCAAAGTGTGCCCATCATCGATCAAACGATCAATGCCTTCCAGAAACATCCGTTTCCCGACATCATGAATCAAGGAAATCTGAGTTAAATCAATCACAATAGAACTTTTATTGACAGGCTCACATTGCAACGTCCGTAACAACATTTCCGCTTCAGTAAATTTCAATACACCGCGAAGTACATAGACACTCAAAGAAGCATCTTTTCCAGTGCGATAATGACTCTGCACAATGGTTTGTGCGGAAGGTGTGCCTTCCATCAAATGCAAGCCCATATCACGAGAGAGTCGCTCCAAGATATCTATGCCGCGTACACTATTGCCATGTTCATCGAGTCGAGGAGAAAAAGCCGCTATGCTGACCTGACCAGGTAACACGCCCAAGATTCCGCCAGCGACACCACTTTTGGCAGGAATACCAACCGTTGTGAGCCAATCCCCCGCGGCATCGTACATACCGCAGCTCATCATCACGCTCAGAACTTGACGTACCACAGCACGATTCAATAAGCGTTTTCCAGTTTTAGGATCAACCCCACCATTGGCAAAAACACTGCCCATCCTCACTAGATCTTTGACCGTCACCAAGATCGCGCATTGCCGGATATAACCATTCACAATATCGACAGGATCGGACTCCAAAATCCCGACGGTACGCAACATATAACCAATCGAGAGATTTCGATAGGCTGTTTTTACCTCAGACTCATATACTGCATCATCAAATTGCAGTTCACGCCCTGCCAGCTCGCTCATAAATCGACGTAAAATTTCTGCGCCTGATAGATCCTCTTTACTTGGAATCAATGAATGCGTGGTGATTGCACCTGAATTAATCATCGGATTTTTAGGACGGCGATCTTTACCCAATGAAATTTCATTAAAGGCTTCGCCCGAAGGTTCAACCCCAACTTTCTCTAATACCGCATCAATGCCAAGCTGTTGCAGCACATAGGCATAAGTAAACGGTTTAGACATCGATTGAATCGTAAATTCAATCTCATCATCCCCAACGGAATAGATTTCACCATCGACGGTAGACAAGGCCAGCGCCAAACGATCGGGATTGGCATTGGCTAACTCAGGGATATAATCGGCGAGATGCCCACTGTTATCGATATCACAGGCATCAATCACATGTGCCAAATAATCAGGAAGTGGAGTTTTCATGGTCATCTAGCCTTTAAATGTTTCAAGTTTTAATTTAAATAAGTGCTTATAGTACAGAGTACGGATCATATTAAAATTATAGCTTTTGTAATGATTTTATGAGCTTACATACATAATTAACTCAAACGTTCTACAAATAAAATGCCATCTAAATGATCCACTTCATGCTGAACAATCCGTGCAGGGAAACCTTCAAAAGCGGTTTCAATCACTTCACCTTGTAAGGTGTAATAACGCACTTTTATCGCTTGCGCCCGTTCAACCTGCCCACGCTCATCTGGCACACTTAAACAGCCTTCCTCACCTAAACAAGACTCTTGAGAAAATGCCAAAATCTCAGGATTGACCATCACTACCGCATCCATTTCGGGTGCATCGGGATAACGTGGATTCGGACGAGATGCCACAATAATTAAGCGTTTAGAAATATAGACTTGTGGTGCGGCAATCCCAACACCATTACGCTCCAACATGGTCGCATGCATGGCAGATGCCAATTGTAATAACCACTCACTATTAAATTCCCCGTTTGCGACAGCTGCCGCTTTAATTTTTAAAACTTCTTCACCACGTTGTGCTACAGGTAGAATTACACTCATCCCACGCCCTTATCGTTGTTTTGACCGAATAGTGAATATTATCGTATTGGATATTTTATCGCGTTACCATAATTTTCATTTAAGAATCTTGTCATAATATATTCGCGAAAAAAATAATGAATGGCAAAGCACATGAATGCAACCCAACTATTTCTAGGTGTCATCTTTAGCTCGATTGGCTTAGGCTATTTTATGTATGGCAAAAAGCAGAAAATGACCGTGCCTTTGGTATGTGGTCTTATCTTGATGCTCTTTACCTATTTTATTGATAGCACAGCCATGATCAGTATCATTGGCGTGGCGCTTTCAATTGTTCCCTATTTTCTGCGCTTCTAAATAAAAAAACTCCCCAAATGGAGAGCTTTCTTTCATTGAGAAATTAAAGGTGTTTCTTTAATTCATCTGCAACGATCTCGATTTCAAGCGTGCTGAATTTACGGATTTCGCCTTCTGCATGCTTTTCTAACATACCACCAATCAACGGCACTTTTACTTTGACAGTCCATGTTAAAGAGATATTCACTTTTTCGCTGTCACCCGTGACACTGCGCTCACCCTTCGCTTCCAAAGGTAAGTTTGCACCCAATTCAACCGTCGAGGTTAAGTTTTTCAAATGGGTAATATCAGCACGTTTTAAACGGAACGCATTTTTTAATAATTTTTTCGCCACCTCTGGAATATTAACATCCAGATTATATTCACGGCGTAGTGTATAAATATCACCCTGAATATTCGATTCGATAATTTCCAAATTTTCACCTGGAATACGCTTACACACTGCTTCATGCAATGAAGTATCCGCGACCAGTCTTGAAAAGTCCTCAATTGAAACACCATGAATTGTTTCATTAACCGTAAATTGATGTGCCATTTTTAAATGTCCATTTCGTTTTATTAGGATTTCATCATTGCGCAAAAGTATAGCATTCTCATTTGCATCTCTAAATCTGATCAGACAAAAATGGATGACTGCTCGGATTAGTTATTTCTATTGTAATGATGCCGTATGCCTAATTTGACCGTGACACGCTCCATACGACTGATATACAGATAATGATCCCCATATTCAATCACCGCATAAAACTGCTCCGCACCATCATCCAAACCTGTAGCTGACCATCTTGTGCCTTGCGGAAACTCATCTAACCATGCCGCTTTGTAAAAGTCTGAAACCGAATCAAAAGTCAGGTAGTGCTCAGGATCGGCCATAATTTTAGCTGCCATCTGATCGAATTTTTGTTGTTTAAATGCCTCTAAACTGAGTAACACAAAGCGTCCTTCTGATTTAAATTGTGCTTGAATTGCATGGTTAACTTTCCGCCTAATCTTTAACTGACTTACAAAAATACAGTGATTTTCTTATATCTCTATTTTGCTGCGGAATACGCTGTTTTTCTACATTATTTTCAGTTTTATCATATATTTTTAAGCTGTGCTGATTTGCTAGCACAGGCTCAATATGTTATCACCTTGTTATGTTTTCTATTTTTTACAACGATAAACTATAAGGAGTAAATATGTCTTATCAAAATATTTTAGTTCCTGTTGATGACTCTCCAATTTCCTATGCCGCAGTCGAACATGCGCTTTCTTTAGCAAAACTATCTGGGGCAAAAGTCACCATTCTGAGTGTGGTTGCGGTTGACCCATTTGTCGGTGTGGATTTTTATCAAGTTGCCCCTGCGGTGACCGATTACTTTATGCAAGCCGAAGCACAAGCCAAAACACAACTACAAGACATTTCTCAATCCTTTGTCCGTGATGGTATTCAGGTGAATACCAAAATTCATCATGGTTCAGCCAGTGAAGGCATTATCTTTGTTGCTGATGAAGTTGGTGCAGATCTGATTGTGATGGGCTCACATGGCCGCACAGGGGTAAAACGTTTATTGCTGGGTAGTGTGGCACGTGCCGTTTTAACAGAATCACATATTCCAGTGCTGATTGTGAAGCAATAACGATTTGCTTTAATTGAAAAAACCTTGTGTCTCGATACAAGGTTTTTTTATTGTCTCAAAGTTGCATAGATGACCGATTCGCCCCCCATATTGATCATTTATAACCCTGTTCCATGATTTAAAAAGATGCTTCACTAGCAATTGGACATTTATTTTCAAGTCAAAATAGTGAGTCGAATCAGCTTACTATCGCCAGAAAAAATGACCGTCAATAAAAACAGCATGTTTAAGAATAAGACACGGTTTTACAAGGATGATCAATATGAAACTCAATCCAATGGTGATTGGCCTGTGTGGGATATGTATCAGTACATTGAATCACGCGGCAGCACTGGACCAATCAGGACAATCCATTCTCCCTTTTCTGGAAAATGGTAACTATGTTGAAGTCAGTGCAACAGCCGTTGATGCTGACATTTCGGGGAAAATCCGTAATCGTCCTGAACTGGTCAATGATCCACAGAACCTGAACTCAGGCAATATGGGCAATAGCTTTCAATATTATAGTGCCGCGCTCAAACTTCAACTGACTGATCGAATCAGCTTTGGTCTACTCTATGACCAGCCTTTTGGTGCTGATATTCGCTATCCGATGCAATCGAATAACACCTTCTCGGACAATGAATTTACCCAGCAAGGCACATCGGTCAATGTTGATACTGAAAGCATTAGCATGATTTTGGGTGTCAGTCCTTTTAGCAATGTTCAACTCTATGGCGGCGCTGTCTATCAATCGGTCAAAGGTGATGTCGCGCTGCGTGGTAATTCATACAGTGAAGCCTTTAATGGCTATGATGCCAAATTTAAACAGGATCATGCAGTCGGTTGGCTGGCAGGCCTGAGTTATCAAATCCCAGAGATTGCCTTAAAAGCTGCGCTGACCTATCGCTCCAAGATCGACCACGATATGCAAGTGACTGAGACCATGTTCGGTCAGCCTTTAGAAGTGACTACCCCAAGTAAAACCAAAATTTCCACGCCACAATCGGTGAATGTTGATTTTCAAACAGGTGTGTATAAAGACACACTGCTCTATACCAATCTACGTTGGGTCAACTGGAAAGATTTTCATATTCGACCGACGCAATTTGGCGCAGTGACGGAGTATCTCACTGGCGTAATCAGCGAAGGAACCTATACAGGTGGTTTTGATTTAGACAGCTATCAAAAAGATCAATGGACGGTCAATGTCGGACTTGGACATCAGTTTACTGAGAAATGGAGTGCATCCACTGAAGTCAGTTGGGACTCTGGTACAGGCGACCCTGCATCCACATTGAATCCGACCAAAGGGTCTTGGGGGATTGGTCTAGGTGCTCAGTTTAATCCTGCCCCGAACTACTTTATTGCGGCTGGCGTTAAATACTTCTGGTTAGGTGATGTGATTGCCGAAGACGGCACCTATTACATTCCTGTAGCAGGAATTAAACCCATTGCTGAACAGGCCGATTTTAAAGATAACAGTGCAATCGCTTATGGTTTGAAAATGGGCTATCGTTTTTAGTCACAAAAACTCATCATGCTAAGTAGGAACAGATCTACCTCTAGTCTTGCTCCTACTTGGCTCTTTTCTGGCATTCAATCAGCGGATTAGCTTAGAATCTCAAAGCATTATTTTAATAATGAATGTCATCTCTAGGAAAAATCCAATGAAAAAAATCCCTCTTGTCTTTTCAATATTTATATCTAGCTTCGTTTTTCCTTTTACTACTTTTGCCAATTCACCTGATCCCAAAGAAAGCATGGATATTTTTATTGGCACCCTAACCATTCAGGATAACAAAGCCATTTTAACGCGATGCGATATTGCTCAGAATGAATATGTGTTGAAAGATGCGGACTGGTCTAAGCAAAAGGCGGTATCAGGTTTTCTCTCCAAAGCCACAAAACTAAAACAGCCGATCTATGTAGAAGTGATTGCAGCGTATAAAAGCGAAAAAGATATTAATATTCTCTTGGTTGATTCCATTGAAAATCTGACTGAAGCGAAAAGCTGCCATTTAAGCGATTTATTTTAAGGCTCAAAATACATGGCAGACTTTTAGCTCGAATCTTGATGAGCAAAGCTTAGTGACTCATCGTCACTCACTAAAAGTTTGCCATGTCTCAAAAGCATGTCTGCGATACAGCTTTAACTTAGAAAACTGAGGAATAATTGCTTCACTCTGGGTTGGTCTTAAAAATACAAAATCATCGACTTGAATATCACAATCCTTCGGTACATTGATCAATTCCTGATTACTGCTACGCCCGTACAATGCATGGGTATGCGCTTGATCAGGATAGACATAATCAGCCAGCCAATAGCCACCATAAATAAACAGCGCCTTACATTTATGTGGCAATTTATCTAATAAAGACATAGAAGGAAGCTGAGTAAATGGCAGTATTTTTAATACAGGCGCAGCAATCCATAACGCAGGTTGTAATGCCCTTAAAAAATCACTGTCAAAATCACTTGGTTTTAAGAGCATTGAACCAAAAGACAAATCATTGCAGACACTTTCAGTGGTATGAAAGCTAAAGGTTGGGCTACCACCGCCATTAAAACACAGCGCATCATGCCACAGCGATGGAAACTGCTTTTGAATCAATTGTTGATAATGGGCATAGGTCTGCTGTGAACTGTGATAAGCCAATTCAGGTTTTTTAATGATGGCTGGAATTTTAGTGACATGCGCATCATAGCCCATCAAACCAGAAAGCTTTAAATACTGCGGATACTGCTGAATCAGCTTTAAAATTTCGGTCAGTTGCTGTGTCGACTGTACCCCACCACGATGTAAGCCGACATCAATTTCAATATTCACATCCAAACACAGAGAATAGAGCTGGGCAATCTCGAGATATTGCTGTAAGCGTTGCTTGGTATCAATCAGCCACTGAATTTTGGCATTCGACCACTCCGCATGCTGATCAAAAAAATGACGTACAGCTTGGGCAGGCATAGGCTTACCCAACAGAATATCGGCTTCGGCAAAATTTTCTAGGATCGAAACAATATGCGGTTGATGAAATACCATAAAGCGTTGCGTATTCATCTGTTCGGATAGCAACTTGAGTAGGTCTAGGCTTGCTAATGACTTGACCACCAAGCGTGCTTTTAAATGTTTGGCATGAGCAAGACGAATCTGAACATGTTGGATATTTTGTTTTAACGCTGCTTCATCGATGATCAGTTGCGGAATCGCAATCCCCTGCTTTTTTAGGTCGAGATTGAGTTGTTTAAAATAATGATCCAACATGGCTATACCTTTTTTATTTAATTGTGATTCTAAAAAACCATCTTATACGAGGGAATGTCATCTACAACCTGAGCAAGCCAAAGCGACTAAAGCTTTGAGTGCAAGAAGTTTAAATACATCTTACCAAGCTTCAAATGCTTCTCAGGGTGAAACCAAAGTAATTCCAGCTGAAAGCTTAACCCTTAATTGGATGAGAACTCGACATGACTCCGTTAAGCACTTTCAGCTTATAAAATAACTCTATTTAACCTAAAAACAGCTTTTCCAGATAGGGATTTAAAAACTTGGCTTCTGGGTCCAACTGCTGGCGCAAAGCCATAAAATCATCCCACTTTGGATATAAAGCCCGAAGCTGTGTGCTGGTCATATGATGCATTTTACCCCAATGCGGACGCCCTCGATATTTCTGCAAAATCGGCTCAACCACATCAAAAATCAACTTCGGGTCTTGCTTATGATATTGATGCACTGAAATCGAAATGGAGTCCTGCTGATAAAACGGACTAAGCCAAATATCATCACCCTTCACAAAGCGAAATTCGAGCGGAAAAAAGGTGGCCACTTTATACTTTCTTAAGGCATGCAATATTTCATCCAAACACTCAATTCCACGATCAACAGGAATCTGATACTCCATTTCATTGAATTTGGTATTACGCGGCGTTGGAAATATCTTGCTCGACCAATCAACATAGGTTGTCGGTTTGACAAAGATGCCTAATAGCTTCTGTAAATAAGGATTCAGCGAAGGAAAGTTTTTGGTCAGTTCTGAACACAAAGTCAGCAAGGTATCATCCGATGGAAAATTTTCCTTCCGCGGCAAAACCGCTTCATCAGTCTCATCCAAAGTTTTTAGCATCAACTGCTTTTCATGGGAAAACACAAAGCACTCAATATGTCGATGCTGCTGCTTCCATTGCTGAATATGCTGCATCATGTCTTCTACCGGACACAGTTGAATATGCTCTTTCAGCTTATAGCGAGGGCGATTCTGCATGGTGATCTGAGTCAGGATACCCAAGCTTCCCAAAGACACCCGTCCTGCGGCAAAGATTTCAGGATATTCTGTGCGGCTACATTTCAGGATTTCACCAGAAGCCGTCAATAACTCAAAAGCTTCAACATAGGCCGAAATACAATGTAAATCTGCTCCTGTCCCATGTGTGCCTGTGGAGACAGCCCCCGCTAGACTTTGCTGATCAATATCGCCCTGATTCATCAAAGCCTGATTGATCGATTGCTGTTGCAGATGTTGATCTAGGTCATATAAACGTGTACCCGCATAAATGCTGCTCTGACATCGTTCAAGATCTGTCGATGCAATGCCTGCAATATGATCCAAAGACAATAAGGTGGCATCAGTACAGACTAAGGGCGTAAATGAATGTCCTGCACCGACTACCCGTATTTTTTGTTGCGCTTTAACAATGGACTGTAGTTCTTGCACATTGGCTGGTTGTAAAACCTGTTGCGGCATAGATTTTTGGAAGCCTGACCAGTTCGTCCAGATGCCTTGTGTTAAATCACTCATACTGCCTCTCCTTGGCTAACGGCAGTTTTTAAATTGCCATGATTGCTGCGTTTTGCGAGTTCCTGTGCTGGAATCGGTTGTGGTCGTGTCATTTCATCGTAATGACGTTTATTTTTCTCTAATAACAATTGTTCAGCTAAACCTTTGAATTTGCTCTGACAGGCAGCTAGCGTCCATTGACCAAATAAGGTATGTCCACCTTCATAGGCTTGCGCTTGATATTCTTCATAGGTGGTGACATAACCCATATAATCATTGCAGTAGGATGCTAACCAAACCCTTTCAACCGAAGCCTGTGCGGCAAGCGTCTGTTTAACCGTATCAATGACACGCTGCCCTGCAATAGTGGTAAATTCTCCTGGACAGCAAATCAAAGCCAATCGACCTAATCGCAGAATCTGTAAGGGAACCACGCTTGGAACTAAAGGACTGTGCTGAATCGCTCCCGCTTTCACTTGTCGGTTCATTTCTGCAATCAACGGATCAAGCATACTCGGTGGAAAACCAATCGGCTGCCCTAAAATCTTTTTGGCACCTGCTTCCAGTAAAATCTGTTTCGGCCCTTGAGAGGCATACAACTGCTGATAGTCTGCAAAATCAGCAGCTTTTGGGTGCTTGGTTTTTTGTTTGCGAAATTGATCCGCTAAAAATTGCATCCCCATAATTAAGGGTTTGGGCGCCCCTAAGCCATCGACAGGCGTACCTGCAAAAAATGCGGTACCGTGACAAGGCTGACTGGTCTTGGCATGCTTTTGCCCCGCTGCGAACTCATCTGGAATTTCAATATTACTCAGGTCTACATAGGACAAAACCGCATCGATCTTGCCTTCGACTTTATGTAAATTTTTAGGAATATTTGACTGTAAAGCCGTCAAAGCCAGTTCACTTTGATATCGCCCGTTTTGTTGCGCGTATTGATATTCCTGCTCGCCTTTAATCTTATTGCGAATCTTGAGCTGATCTTTGCCATGAAAATGCGGTGATACATCTCCCGCAGTTGCTTGTGCAAAAATCGTGACTGGATTTTGAATCCCTTGCTCAATTAAAGCCTGCTCAGAGAATGCGGCTGCATAGCCTTTATTATCGCCATCATAGGCGTTTAAGGAATTTCCTAAACAGGTTGCATGTACCCCAAATAAGGAAATAAAGGACTGCAGTTTTTGCTCACGATAGAAACCAATCAACTGCATTTCTCGGTTCAAGGCTAAATGCGTTTCCGCTTCGGTACGTGGCTGAACTTCTGGATTACGATTATAGGCTTTAATTGAACGATTCCATGCGACAGCGGTACGCTCTGGAAAATGTTGAGTCTCCAAGAAAATCTCGGTGTCTTGTTCAGATGCAATCGCATTTTGAATACTCAGTACAATCGCCTCAACAATGGCAGTTAAATGTTCAGGCACAAAACCAGGGGTTGGCATATTGTATAAAGCTTCATAGCCACAACCACCAGGGCCAGAATGGGTATGGGTTGCCATGAGGACCAATTGATTTTCATCAAATGGTGAATCTAGAATTTGTGTGAGTCGCGCTATTGTTTGGCTGCGTATGGCATGGGTAATACAACCTACGTCCAGACAACAGATCAGGAGTCGGTTATGTTGCTGATCGACAATACTCACGCAACGTGCAAATAAAGCTGTGCGCTGTTCATAGGCTCGATGTGACCATTGCCCATAACCAAACATGGCATAGCCTTTCGGTGTAATTTTGATTTGCTGCTTGTCCCAACCCACCTGATACATCACGACTTCCTTTCAATTCTTTTTCTAACTGTATTAAAGCATGTTGAAAGTTAATCAAAATTATGCGATACCCAACAGGGTTAAAGACACTTTTCTTTGGGGGGCAAAACGGACTTATGCCTATACGCAGCAACTGTAAAAATGAACAACAGCAATTTATTCCACCCACCATTCTGGCGAGCCTAATCCATTATGCAGAGCAGCAACAGTGGGATTATGCTGTATGGTTTCAGAATTCAGGTTTAGACATTGCACAAATACAGCAAACCCAAGCTGTGGTTCGTTTTAGCCAACTCTGTGATGTGGTTGGTCAAGCCATGACCACCTATCAACAACCGAACCTAGGCTTAAAGCTTGGCAGTAGCGAAGGTCTGATTTCGATGGGGATTTTGGGCTTTGCCATGCAATCCTGTAAAACGGTTGCAGATGCTTTAGACATTGCGCTGCGCTACCATAGGATTTCTGGCAGTGTCTTGAATATCGACTTTTCTATCCACGCTGATCTTTGTGAATTGGAAGTCACCGAACCTTATCCCTGCAATGAACTCAAAGCCTTTTTCTATGATGAATTATTTAGCAGCATCATCACCTGTTTAAATGCGATGTTGGGCGATCATGATGATGTGATCAGTCTTGAGCTCAGCTATTTACCACGCGAATATCAACAACAATATAACGAACTCTTTGGCTGCCCGATCCAGTTTAATCGTGACAGGAATATCATGCGTTTTAGCACTAGCCTATTGCAGCGCAGCTTAAAAAATTATAGTCCAGCCAACTATGCAACTGCACTACACATCTGTGAACAAGCCCTAAAAGAAATAGACCAGCTCAACCAAGTGGGTTATGTGCATCTACTCGATCATTTGATTGAACAGCATTTACCTGAACGCTTTGAGATGCAACAAGCTGCTGAACAATTACGGATCAGCGAACGCCATTTAAGACGACAATTGTTATCAGAAGGTCTGAGCTTTCAACAAATTCGGCAAAATGTGTTGGAGCGTAAAGCCAAGCAACTTATTGAACAGAACCTATCCCTGAGTGAGATTAGCCTGCAATTGGGTTTTAGCGAATTACGTGAATTCCGACGTGCCTTTAAACGCTGGACAGGGCAAGCGCCTTCTATTTATAAACAAGAGACTCACCTTACTTAAATGATTAGTTCGTAATACCTACTCATATAAAATGAACATATCTCAGGAATTACTGGTGCTACAGGTCATCCACAACCTGCGTGAGATTAATCAGATGCTATTTCTGCGATTAATTTAAAGAGATACCGGAAGAAGACAGGTTTTGTGGATGACAATGGTTTTGGTTACTTTTGCTGAAACAAAAGTAACTCCAGCTGAAGGCTTATCTAAAAATAAGATGAGATCTCTATAAGATTCCACCGAAGCAAAAAAATTAAAACTAAATTTTAACTCGCTGCTTGATAAAACGGTACATCACCATTAATCGTGGCACGATGCATAATCCGATGCGCATCACCATAATCAAATAACGCCTTATGCTGTGTGCAACGATTATCCCAAATCGCTACATCACCTGCCTGCCACTGCCAACGCAAATGGAACTGCTCATTGGTGGCATGCGCAAATAAATACTTTAGCAATTCAGCACTTTCCGTCTCATCCAGTTCATTAATACGTGTGGTAAACCCTTCACTCACGAACAAAATCGGCTGACCCGTTACCGGATGCGTTCTCACCACCGGATGAACAACGGGTGGATTACGCTTAAAGGTTTCTTCCAGTTTTTTACGCTCAACATCGTTATGCGCAAAACGTTCAATCGGGAAAGACTGACGAATGTCATGCGTTGCGGTTAAGCCTTTTAACTTTTGCTGCAAACCTTGATCCAAGGCAGCAAATGCAGCTGCCCCGCTTGACCAAAGGGTATCACCACCGACAGGTGGAATCTTAATCGCTTGCAATACACAACCCAATGGCGGTTTCTGACTGAAAGTCACATCAGTATGCCAAAGCTCATTATCACGTAAGTCTTGTTTCCAGCTGTCCAATACAATGATTTCAGGCACATTATCGATAGATGGGTAAATCGGATGAATATGCAAAGAACCAAAACTACGTGCCAACTCCGCTTGTGCCTGAGGTGCAAGCTGCTGATTACGGAAGAAAATTACATGATGATCCAGCAAAGCCTGTTGAATTTGTTGCGTCGTATTTTCATCAGCCGTGTTTAAATCAACATCGTGAATAATGGCACCAATCGTTGGTTTAATAACTTCAATATTTAAGGTCATCTTCTACTACTCACACTTATAACTGTTGGCCATACCAAGGAGATAATTGCTTCTGTAACCAACGCAAAAACAATTCAAAACTAACGGCGACAATCGCAATCACAATAATGCCCAGAACTACGGTATCGGTGATCAGGAACTGCGCTGCAGACTGCACCATAAAACCAATACCGCGATCTGCTGCAACTAATTCCGAAGCCACTAGAGTCGACCAGCCCACACCTAAACCAATACGAATACCCGTTAAAATATGCGGTAAGGCTGTCGGCAGAATCACATGCCAAAACACTTGTGATTGGCTTGCCCCTAAAGATAAGGCAGCACGTTCACGATTGAGCTGATGGCTCAGCACACCATGGGTACTACTGATAATCACAGGTGCAAGGATCGAAAAGAAAATCAAAAGGACTTTGGTGGTTTCACCGATCCCGAACCAGATCACCAATAGTGGCAAATAAGCCAAAGGTGGAATCGGACGCAATAACTCAACCAATGGATCAAGCACGGCACGAACCCACTTATTCAGCCCCATCCATAAACCTAAAGGTACACCAATCGCAATCGCAGCAACTAAAGCCAATAAGACACGAGAAATACTTGCTGCCAAATGCTGCCATAAGGTGGCTTTCATAAAACCTTGTTGACTGACTTCTAGAAATTTTTGCCATACCGCTTGTGGGCTCGGCAAAAATAGACTTGGGACAATTTTTAATGCCGTGATCAAATACCAAATCACCAGTACGCTCAAGACACTGGAAAAACTGAGCGCTAAACTACGATGGCGAGTAAAAAAGGACCCAATTGGACTAAAAACCGAACCTGACTGTGTTTGATTCGTCGATTGCAGTTCCTCGGCCTTGCTCACCTCATAGGCTGTATTTTTTGCTTGCCCCGTCATACAGCCACCTCATGCCCTGCTTGTTTCTGCACACGTAGGCGTTCAAACAATTGCTCGCGTAATTGAATAAATTTAGGATCCGATTTGATCGCACGAATGGATTCACCTTGCTTATAACGCTCTGCAAAATCCAGTTTTAAAGTTTCGACAATCTTACCTGGGCGAGCGGTCATCAACACCAATTGATTACTCAGCAATAGTGCTTCTTCAATGTCATGGGTGATCAGGAAGAAGGATTTATTTTGTTCAATCCATAAGTCCAGGACCAACTGCTGCATGGTTTCACGAGTAAAAGCATCAAGCGCAGCAAAAGGCTCATCCAATAAAATAAAGGCTGCGTGGCTAATCAAAGCACGCGCAATACCGACGCGCTGTTTCATGCCACCTGACAATTCCCAAATATTGGCTTTAGCCACATGACTCAAGCCGACAATTTTAAGAATTGCATCGACTTGCTGTTGAATGTCTTGCTCTTTTAAACCTTTGAGCTGCAAAGCAAAACCGATATTTTCAGAGACATTTAACCAAGGTAATAGCGCATGATCCTGAAATACCACCGCACGGCGTGCATCTGGCGCAGTCACCACTTCATGATCCAGTGTAATCTGCCCCGAACTTGGCTTTTGAAAACCCGCCAGAATATTCAGTAATGTTGTTTTACCACAACCAGACTCACCCAAAATCACAGTCAAAGTGCCTTCTTCAATCTTCAGATTGATATCTTGCAATACAGGCACGGTCTGTTTTGGAAAGGTTAAATGAAGATGCTCGGCAGCTAATACGCTCATTTAGATCTCCTAGGGCTGTAAGAATTGGGTGGTGACATTCGCTTGATAATCAGGTTTTACTTGATCCACCTTGCCTTGGCTTTTGAGGAATGTTGCTGTGTCGAAAATATTTTTGGCGAACTCACCCGCTAATGTTGCGTGTTGTTGCTGACCATTCAGATAAATATTGCCTGATAACAGTAAAGGAATATCTTTCACATCAGAGCCTGTCAGCTGAGCAATTTTCTGGATATTGTCCGCATTTTGTTCAAATGCTTTTGGATCTTGCTGATACGCTTCAACTTGTTTCAAGCTGGTTTTTACGAATGCTTTTAAGAACTCTGGATTTTTTTCAGCGAAATCTTTACGAACCACCCATAAATCATAGGTTGGTGCGCCCCACTCGCCGACTTGTTTCGAATCTGTTAATACATGACCACTGGCTTTGACTTTACTTAATGCAGGTTCCCAAACATAAGTTGCATCGATATCACCACGCTCCCAAGCTGCTGTGATTTCTGGTGGACGTAAGTTAATAATCTTGACTTGATTATCCGCAATATTCCAATGCTTGAGTGCTGACAATAAACTGTAATGCGTGGTTGAGACGAATGGTACGGCAATGGTTTTGCCAATCAAATCTTGAGGTTTTTGAATGCCTGATTTGTTACTCACCACCAATGCCTCTGAACCGCCTAATTTAGCCGTCACAAGAAAGACTTCAATCGGTAAATCACGACTTGCAGCAGCAGCCAGAGGACTAGAACCAATATTGCCGATCACCACATCACCCGAAGCCAATGCATTAACCACATCTGAACCTGCATCAAATTTGCGCCATTGAATTGCTTGATTACTATCACGTTCATAATCACCATTGGCTTGTGCAACCTTGGTTGGATCCACACCAGTTTGATAGGCAATCACCACTGCCTTGTTATTTTTAGACTGAACAGGTGCAGCATCTTTTTGATTTTGATAGACAATAAAAGCAACAATCGCCACAAGGACGATCGCTGTAACAATTAGCGGCTTAGAGTTTTTGATGCCCATAATTAGATGATCTTTCAACAATATAGGCTTATGGTATGCGGCATGCTTTATGATTAAAAATAAGAAAAAGTGAGTTGCTTATTCCTTTATGAGATAAGAATAAGACTTAGGCAATTTTTGCTGTTTTTATATTCAATTGGTTTATTTTTAGTGTTGTTTCATTTAATTTCCCAACTAAGCCTTTTAAATATTTATCCCGCTGTTTAATTGAAAAGTAAAATATTTAATCCTGATAATTTCATCTTTAAATTAAATAAGCATTTTCATTTTAAAATATAGCTCCAAACTATATTCCGAATAAATTAATAAAAACCTATTATTTATCAAAAATAGATATATAAATAAATTTTGCTTATTTTCCTGAATATAAAAACAGTCCTAAGATAAAAACATCATCCCGCTGATGTATGAAAGGTTATAAAAATGAATGCTCAATTTGATTCTACTGATCTAGCAGAATCGACATCTACGATTCACGGTTTATCAAAAAATCCACAAGATATCTTGGCGCGTGCGCAACATTATGCTGAAGAAAATGAACTCGATTTCACTGGCAGCGTTCCCCCACCTGAAGCTTGGTATTTGGTTGAACAAGGCCTAGCGGTATTGGTCGATGTACGTACCAATGAAGAACGCAAATTTGTCGGCTATGTCCCTGAAAGTATCCACGTCGCATGGGCAACGGGCACATCTTTTAACCGAAACCCACGCTTTCTGAAAGAACTGGATAGCAAAGTTGGCAAAGACAAAACCATTCTGCTGCTCTGCCGTAGTGGTAAACGCTCTGCTTTAGCAGCTGCAGCAGCATTTAGTGCAGGTTTTGCCCAAGTTTATAACGTGCAAGAAGGCTTTGAAGGTGATTTAAACGAGCAACAACAACGTAATCAAAGCAATGGCTGGCGTACACATCAGTTACCTTGGTTACAAGACTAATGCTGCTTTTTTAAGCAATTATTTTACGATTTATTTAAGATCTCGTTTTGCAAGGAACTCGCGTGAGTCAATGGAAAATACAGCCTGTCGTCGAAGGCCTACAACAAGCACGACATGAATGGAGAGAGCGTCAACATCGCATCAAAGAATTTGGTGGGCGTGAACTCCCATCTAAGGATGCGCTGAAGTCAATTTTAGATGATCTGTGTGGGATCTTATTTCCAATGCGACTTGGGCCGAGCGATCTACGCCAAGAAACTGAGGATTACTATATTGCCTATACCCTTGACCGTGTCTTGAATGAACTGTTTGCACAGGTCAAGTTGGCTTTAAATTACGAAGCCAAAAGTCGAGTCAAACCGATCCCTGTTTCTAGCAATGAACGTCTGCTGTATGAACAGCAAGTCGCTTTGGCCCAAACCATCGTACAGGATTTTGCCAATACCTTACCTGACATTCGCCGCTTATTGGATGCCGATGTCTGTGCAGCATATGAAGGTGATCCCGCAGCGCATAGCGTTGATGAAGTCTTACTCTGCTATCCAGGTATTTTAGCGATTATTCATCATCGTGTAGCACATCAGCTCTATCACAGTGTACCGCTGCTCTCACGGATTATTTCTGAATTGGCCCATTCAGCAACGGGTATTGATATTCATCCGGGTGCGCAAATTGGGAAAGGCTTCTTTATCGATCACGGCACAGGTGTGGTGATTGGAGAAACCTCAGTGATTGGTGAATATGTCCGTATCTATCAGGCGGTGACGCTCGGTGCAAAACGGTTCGAACTGAATGAAGACGGTGCACTGAAAAAAGATTATGCCCGTCATCCGATCGTGGAGGACCATGTGGTGATTTATGCAGGTGCAACAATTTTAGGCTGTATCACCATCGGTAAAGGCTCAATTATTGGCGGCAATGTGTGGCTTACCCATAGTGTTGCAGCAGGCAGTCAGATTTTACAGTCACCAAGTGAGTCATTACACAATAGTAAAGTTTAATTTAATGAGGTATTTAACCAAGTAAATAAAAAGGCGTAAGAATAAATAACGTATATTCAATACTTATATTTATTTTTCATAATTATATTCTTATGAGTAATAAGCAGATAATTCACGATTATTTATCTCATAATAATATTTTTAAAAAAACTAAATAGCCTCTAGTCTAACGAAATAAATCATTAAATATTATTGCAATAAAACCAATTTTTATTAACAAAGCCAAAGACAACAGGAAAACTTATTCATGGCAAAAACCACAGATAAAGTCCAACTTGCGCTTGGAGATCATGCAGCTAGACAGCTTGCCAATGCCACCAAGACCGTTCCACAACTTTCGACCATTACCCCACGTTGGCTCACACATTTATTGCAATGGATTCCTGTTGAAGCAGGTATTTATCGCGTTAACCGTGTCAGCAACACCGATGATATCCAAGTGGCCTGTACACAACGTGATGAAGCGACTTTGCCGCAAACCTTTGTTGATTATGATGCGCAACCGCGTGAATATTTCTTAAATGGTGTGTCTACCGTCTTGGATATTCATACTCGCGTTGCCGATCTTTACAGCAGCCCACATGATCAAATTAAAGAACAATTACGCTTAACCATTGAAACCATTAAAGAACGCCAAGAAAGCGAGCTGATCAACAACCCTGAATATGGTTTATTGGCCAGTGTCGCAGATGAACAGCGTATCTCAACTTTAAATGGTCCCCCAACACCAGATGACTTTGATGATTTACTGCGTAAAGTCTGGAAAGAACCCGGTTTCTTCTTGGCACATCCAGATGCGATTGCCGCATTTGGCCGTGAATGTACCCGTCGTGGCGTGCCACCACCAACCGTCAGTTTATTCGGTTCGCAGTTCATCACATGGCGTGGTGTCCCACTGATTCCATCGAATAAAATTCCGGTGGAAGATGGTAAAACCAAAATCTTGTTACTGCGTGTGGGTGAAAAACGCCAAGGTGTGGTGGGCTTATTCCAACCAGGCTTGGCAGGTGAGCAATCTCCTGGCCTTTCTGTACGCTTCATGGGCATCAACCGCAATGCGATTGCGTCTTATCTGATCTCACTGTACTGCTCATTGGCGGTATTGACTGAGGATGCGTTGGCTGTGCTCGAAGATGTGGAGGTGGACAAATATCATGACTACCCAGTTAACTACAAGTAACCTATCTTCTACAGGTACTGGGCAAGGTAGTCCAACGGGTTCTGAAGTGGTCGGTGTTAGTCCACCGTCCAACTTCCCAGATGAAGCAACACTTTCAAGGCTTGCCTCTGAATTTTTTGCTGCGCTGCCAAGCTCAGGCAGTAGCCACCCTTCTGGTTTGAATTTGGACTTGCCCAATATCGGTACACCGCCACATCAACCTCAGCCTGCTGAACCTTTAGCAGCGTTAAGTGGTCGTGCGCCGAATATTGCTTATGAAAAAAGTTTGAATCCTGAATATCCTGAGCATATCCCAAACTATCCCGATTATCCTGAACGTCGTGCGATTGCTTCTGCGCCAATGGTTGGTGGAGCGAACTTACCTCGCCCACCAATTGAACCAAATTTTCCACAGGCCATTCATAGTGCACCGAATGTGCCTTTGGTTGAACCTTCTCATCCATCGGCAAGTGAGGCATCACCATTTTATTTTTTAAATGATTTTGCAGCACCCAGCACATCAAATTCTGAATTTGATGCAGCCAGTTTTGCGACTGCTCAATCATTTCAATTACCACATGGCGATGCACTAAAAAGCTTATTGCAGCAAGATCAGGCAAGTTCAACCCAACCCCAAAGTCCTGTCTCTACAGGTTTCTACTTTCTTGATTTGCCACAAAGCAATACGGGTTATGGCAATTACCAGCCTTCACAACCACAGTTTATAGCCAATGCAGCTCAACCTTTGGATATTCAAGCGATCCGTCGTGATTTTCCAATTTTGCAAGAACGCGTCAATGGTCGACCTCTGGTCTGGTTTGATAATGCAGCGACCACGCAAAAACCACAAAGCGTGATTGATCGTATTGCCTATTTTTATCAGCACGAAAATTCCAATATTCATCGTGCCGCACATGAACTGGCAGCACGTGCAACCGATGCCTATGAACATGCGCGTAATGTAGTAGCTCGTTTTATTGGAGCAAAATCATCCAAGGAAATCATTTTTGTTCGCGGCACCACTGAAGGCATTAACCTGATTGCCAAGACCTGGGGTGAGCAGAATATTGGTGAAGGTGATGAAATTATTGTTTCGCATCTTGAACATCACGCCAATATCGTACCGTGGTTTCAACTCACCAAAAAAGTCGGTGCCAAACTCCGCGTCATTCCAGTCGATGATACCGGTCAAATCATTTTGGAAGAATTGCCAAAATTGATCAATGAACGGACTAAACTGATCTCAATTACTCAAGTATCCAACGCCTTAGGTACAGTGACACCTGTGGCTGAGGTGATCAAAATCGCGCATGCCAAAGGTGTACGAGTCTTGGTCGATGGTGCCCAATCGGTTTCACATATGCCAACCGATGTTCAAGCGATTGATGCCGATTTCTTTGTATTCTCAGGGCATAAAGTGTTTGGGCCAACAGGTATTGGAGTTGTCTATGCCAAGCCTGAAATCCTAGAGACGATGCCTGTGTGGGAAGGCGGCGGTAATATGATTCAGGATGTGAGCTTTGAACAAGTGGTTTACCAACCTGCTCCAAATAAATTTGAAGCAGGCACAGGCAATATTGCCGATGCCGTGGGTTTAGGTGCAGCACTGGAATATGTGGAACGCCTTGGTATTCATAATATTGCCCGCTATGAACATGACTTACTGGAATATGGCCAGCATGCATTGAGTACGGTTTCAGGTTTAAGACCAATTGGTACGGCAAGAAACAAAGCCAGCGTGATGTCTTTTACACTTGAAGGTTATTCGACTGAGCAAGTAGGTAAAGCACTGAATCAACATGGCATTGCAGTGCGTTCAGGGCATCATTGTGCTCAACCGATCTTGCGTCGTTTTGGTGTGGAACAGACGGTGCGCCCATCTTTGGCGTTTTACAACACCACGGAAGAAATTGATTTGCTAGTGTCAGTCTTACATCAACTGACCAGAAACAAACGCAGTGCCTAACCCCTCTCCAATAAAAAAGACTGCCTCAGCGCAGTCTTTTTTATGTTCAGGCAAAGGCAACACTCCAAATCAATCGTATTGCAACTACACTGAGAATAATCCCCATTACCCGTTCAAAATACACGCCAAACTCTAAAAAGCGTTTCCGTACAACAGGCTGAGCAAACATAATGCTGACCAAAATAAACCATACGGCATTGACTAGACACATCCAGACGCCATAACCAATTTGAACCTTTAACGGCGTTGCGGGATTCACAATGGTAGTAAAAATCGCCAAAAAGAAAACGGTCGCTTTGGGGTTCAGTGCATTGGTCAAAAAGCCCATATTAAAGGCTTGAATTAAGCTCGGTTTGCCCAGCGCTTCCCCCGCCAGAATATCCAGATTGGCATTCGGTTGACTACGTAAACATTGCCAGCCCAAATAAATCAAATAAGCCGCGCCTGCAACACGTAATAACGACATTAACCAGACACTTTGCTGGATTAGCACGCCAACACCCACCAAGGTATAAAACACATGTACCGAAATGCCGACACCAATGCCGATTGCAGTGATACAGCCAATTAAATAACCATATCGCACACTCTGCCGTACTGTAATAATAAAATCAGGACCTGGTAAAACGACTGCCATAAAATGGATCAATGCCAAGGCCAGAAACTCATGTCCATACAACTGCCACATTTGATTTATCTCCATCATGACTACAGGAAAAAGATTGTATTGCGATTTTTAAAGCGCGATAATCCAATCAAAATCCAAATAACTTTTGCTTCATGAGCACAAATCAAAGTCTGGTTCTGTTAAATGAAATGGCAACCTTTGTCAAAGTTGTCGAAACGGAAAGCTTTTCTGAAACGGCACGTCAGCTCGGCTCAACCCCATCTGCTGTGAGCCGCGCCATTGCCCGTTTAGAACGGGCCTTAGGTACACGCTTATTGCATCGCACCACACGTAAACTGCGCTTAAGTGAAAGTGGTCAGCAGGTCTATGAACGCTGTGTCGACATGGTCAATGCGGCACAAGCGGTAATGGAAAGCTCGGGACAGTTTCATATTGAACCACAAGGCGTGATTCGGATCAGTGTGCCTAAAGCCGTTGGGCATTTTATGCTACATCCACATTTGCCCGAATTCCTGGCACTATATCCTCAAATTGATATTCAACTGCTATTGGAAGACCGCTATATTGACTTGATTGATGATGGTGTCGATCTGGCCATTCGTATTACCGAACAACCACCAGGTGGCTTGATGGGACGGAAACTGATTGATATTGATCATTTAATCTGTGCCACACCCGAATATTTACAGCAACATGGCATACCGCAACATCCACATGATTTAAAGCAGCACCAATGTATTTATTTGGGTGAACAACCGAATGACTCGAAATGGAAGTTCCAGCAAGAACAGAAATCGATTACGGTGCTAGTCCGTGGTCGTTATGCAGCCAATCATACTGGCGTACGCCTCAGTGCCGCTTTACAACACTTAGGCATAGCCAGTTTGCCTTACTTCGTAGCACGCCATGCCTTAGAACAAGGTTCTTTGGTGCAGGTCTTACCTGATTGGCATTTTAAAACCCATTACAGTGGTGGCGCATGGTTGCTGTATCCACCTACCCGTCATGTGCCACCTAAATTGAGTGTCTTCATTCAATATCTAGCGGAAAAATTAGCCGCAGAACCAGTCTTATTTCCGCAAAATACGCCAAGCTAAAACGATCACTTTCATTTATAAATCTAGAGACAATAGCAAACCAAATGAAAATCAATAAATCTTAAGATATTGATTTAAAAATATATATCAATGGAACTTATCCATTCGCAAAACAATAAAAAGCATCTTTATTTTCATCCTGCATGATAGGTAATTCACAAAAACAGATATTTTTTGCTGCATAAGTTATTTTTCTTCATTTTGCATAATCGCTAATCTAACAACCAAGTTGTTATAACAAGTTTAAGTGCAATGAACCAACCGATTGTGAATAAAGTAAGTGGCGAACGCCCATTGTATGATCAAGTCTATCAGGCCCTGCTTCAGCAGATCGTCGAGGGTAGTTATCAGATTCATCAGCAGTTGCCATCTGAAAAAGAACTGAGTGAATTATTTAATGTCAGTCGTATCACCATTCGTCAGGCACTCAATCAACTTCAGCTCGAACACCTGGTTTACAAGATTCAAGGCAAAGGTACTTTCGTCAGCGCACCGAAAACCTTCCAAAACATTTCCCAATTGCAAGGCTTTGCAGAAGCCATGACCAATATGGGACATGAGGTGTTTAACGTGGTCAAAGAATTTCGCTTTATTCCTGCCACACCGCAAATTGCATCGAAATTAAAACTTTCAGTGAATAGCAATGTGGTGGAAATTAAGCGCATTCGCTTACTTAACCGTAAACCGGTTTCATTTGAACTGACTTATTTACCCGAATCGATTGGTTTAGCTTTGCAAGAGATCAACCTCTCCACGCGCGATGTGTTTTTAGCGATTGAAGAAGATTTATCAATTGCCTTGGGACATGCAGATTTAAACATTGACGCCACCCTTGCTGATGAAGAACTCAGTGAACTGCTGCAAGTCGATATCAATGCACCGCTGTTAAGAGTGGAGCGATTGACTCACGATCATGCTGGACACCCAATTGACTTCGAATATCTCTACTTCTCAGGAGAGACCTTCCAATACCGTTTAAGAGTAGATCGAAAAAGAAATACCTAACGTCACCAACCTTGTGAATTAAAACGCACTCAAAAAGGCACAACATGAATACGATTACACTGGACTATGACATTGTCGTCATCGGTGGGGGGACGGCTGGCCCAATGGCAGCCATCAAAGCCAAAACAGCCAACCCCAACCTGAAAGTTTTATTGATTGAAAAAGCCAATGTGAAACGCAGCGGTGCAATTTCAATGGGCATGGATGGCCTGAATAATGCTGTTATTCCGGGCTATGCCACGCCTGAGCAATACACCAAAGAAATTACCATTGCCAATGATGGCATTGTCAATCAAGCCACCGTCTATGCCTATGCCAAACACAGTTTCACCACCATTCAGCAACTGGATCAATGGGGGGTGAAATTTGAAAAAGATGAAACAGGTGAATATGCGGTCAAAAAGGTCCATCACATGGGTGCTTATGTACTGCCGATGCCTGAAGGCCATGACATTAAAAAAGTCCTGTATCGCCAACTGAAACGTGCTCAGGTCAAAATCAATAACCGCATTGTCACTACTCGCCTACTGAAAAATGCCGAGGGAGCCATCAACGGTGTCCTCGGCTTTGACTGTCGCAATGGTGATTTCTATGTGATCAAGACCAAGGCTGCGATTTTATGTTGTGGGGCTGCTGGACGTTTGGGTCTACCTGCATCTGGCTATTTGATGGGCACCTATGAGAATCCAACCAATGCTGGCGATGGTTATGCCATGGCTTACCATGCAGGGGCTGAACTCTCCAATTTGGAATGCTTCCAGATCAATCCGCTGATTAAAGATTATAACGGCCCTGCCTGTGCCTATGTGACCGGTCCATTGGGTGGTTATACCGCCAACAGCAAAGGCGAACGTTTTATTGAATGTGACTACTGGTCGGGCCAAATGATGTGGGAATTTTATCAGGAACTGCAAAGTGGCAATGGCCCAGTGTTCCTGAAAATGGATCATTTGGCGGAAGAAACCATTCAAACCATTGAAGAAATTCTGCATACCAATGAACGCCCAAGTCGTGGCCGTTTCCATGAAGGTCGTGGTACCGATTACCGACAAGATATGGTGGAAATGCAGATTTCAGAAATTGGATTCTGTAGTGGTCACAGTGCGTCTGGGGTGTGGGTCAATGAAAAAGCCGAAACCTCCGTCAAAGGCCTGTATAGCGCGGGCGATATGGCAGCCGTTCCACATAACTACATGCTGGGTGCCTTTACCTATGGCTGGTTTGCTGGGGTCAATGCCGCTGAATATGTCGTAGAACAAGCCGATTCAGAACTGAATGCTGAGCAAATTGAAGCTGAAAAAGCCCGTATTTTTGCACCTTTACACCGTCCAGAAGGCTTGTCATCAGAACAAGTGGAATACAAGTTGCGTCGTATGGTCAATGACTACTTACAGCCACCCAAAACTCGACAAAAAATTGAGATTGCGCTGAAACGCTTTGAAGAAATCAAAAGCGATATTGAGCAGATCAATGCCAGCCATCCACATGAATTGATGCGTGTTGCAGAAGTCGCGGTGATTCGTGACTGTGCTGAAATGGCCGCGCGTGCTTCGCTCTTCCGTGAAGAAAGCCGTTGGGGACTCTATCACTACCGTGCAGATTGCCCTGAAAAAAATGATCGGGACTGGTTCTGTCATACCCATCTGAAAAAAGATCAGCACGGCAATATGGTCAGTTTTAAAAAAGCAGTTGAGCCTTATTTCATCCCAATTGAGGAAGATGAAGCCAACGCTTACAACCTATTGCGTATTCAAAAAAAATTAGTCGCTGAAACAGTCGAATAAGGAACATCACATGGCTTTTATTTTTAAAGAAATTGCCCACCGCACTGCCGCACCTGTGTTGGTGGATGAAGATAAATGTATTGCGGACAAAGGCTGTACCGTCTGTGTTGATGTTTGCCCAATGGATTTATTGGCGATTCATCCAGAAAGTAAAAAAGCCTATATGCAGTTTGATGAATGTTGGTATTGCATGCCATGCGAGAGCGGTAAAAATATCCGTGTGATCTACAACCAAGACCGTAATTTAAAAATCAAATTACTGGCCAATCTGGCATGGTATGCCACCGATAAAAACGGTCAGATCAGTGCCTTCTTACTGCGTGGAGATGCCAACAATTGGGCCAAAACACATGGCGGTAAAGTCTATGACTTTAATAATGCCCAAAAGCTGGTGAAGTGATCAAATCCCTCCCAACCTCCCTTTAGCAAGGGAGGAGCCTCACGAATCTTAGTCAGTCTTTAGACTCGTGAAAAGTCCCCCTTTTAAAGGGGGATTTAGGGGGAATTTTGAGATTCAGGAGAAATAAATATGAATAGTTTAGCGGATACCCAACCAATTCAGTCTAAGGCAATCCGCCCTGTGCTGATATTCTCAAAAAGCCGAGTGATTTCATACAGCTTGAGTGCCGTGTCACTGGTATTCAGTCTTGTGTTTTGGCAACTGGCCTCGCAGTACCATTTAAATTTGGGACTGATCAACTTTGCCAATGTGCCTTCGCCACGAGATGTTATTCAGTCGCTGCTTGCTTTTGGCGAACTGGATACTGCCCTTGCCCATGTCAAAGCCAGTATCACTCGAGTGTTGATTGGCTTCTTACTCGCCGCAGTGGTCGGTGTCCTTTTCGGATTATTGATTGGTTATTCCAAAACCTTGGCAGCCCTATTGATGCCACCGCTAGAAATCTTGCGTCCGATTCCAGCCGTGGCATGGATTCCCTTGGCGATTCTGATGTTTCCTTCCTCAGAAGCCTCAATGATTTTTATTACCTTTTTAGGTGCACTATTTCCAATCTTACTCAATACCATTCACGGGGTTGAGGCGGTTGATCAACGCCTCATTGCATCCGCAAAAAGTCTAGGTGCGGGTCAGTTTGCCATTTTGTACGAAGTGATTATTCCAGGTTCATTACCCAGTATCACCACGGGTTTAGCCATTGGCATGGGCACTTGCTGGTTCTGTCTGGTTACGGCTGAAATGATCTCTGGTCAGCTCGGTATCGGCTATTTCACTTGGGAATCCTTCACCTTGCAAAATTATGCAGACATCATTGTTGGCATGCTGTTAATCGGTGCATTAGGTATGTTCAGCAGTGCTTTTCTGCGTTATCTCGGCAAAAAACTTACCCCATGGTACCAGTTAAGGAAGGCATAACATGAATCAATACGGTCATATCCATTTACACAATATCAACCTACACCTTGGGCAAGACAAACAACGCTTTCAAGCCTTGGATCATGTCTCTTTTGATCTTCAGGCGGGTGAGTTTGTGTGTTTGCTTGGGCCATCGGGTTGCGGTAAATCAACTTTACTCGGTGCACTGGCAGGCCATTTGCCGATTAGTTCAGGCACCATGTTGCTGGACCAAAAAGCCATTGAAAAACCTTCTTCTGATCGTGGTTTGGTATTTCAGCAACACACCCTATTTCCATGGAAAAGTGTGCTAGAGAACGTGTGCTTTGGCTTAAAAATGAAAGGCATCTCTAAAGCCCAAAGACGAGAACAAGCCCAACAAATGATTGAACTGGTCGGCTTAAAAAGCTTTGAACATAAATATCCCGCTGAATTATCAGGTGGTATGCAACAACGGGTTGAAATTGCACGGGTGCTGATTAATCAACCGCGTGTATTGCTAATGGATGAACCCTTTGGTGCACTGGATGCGCAAACCCGCTTAAAGATGCAGGAACTGCTGCTTGAAATTTGGCAAAGCGTTCAAACCTCAGTGCTGTTCATTACCCATGATATTGATGAAGCTTTATTTCTGGCAGATCGGGTCTTGATCATGAGCCATCGTCCGGGACGTATTATTGAAGAAATCAAACTGGATTTCCCCCGTCCAAGACATGTTGATCTGGTGACCTCGACTGAATTTACCCAAATCAAGAAACATTGCATTCAGGTATTAAAACACGCTACTCAAGCTGAACTGAGTCGGTTAAACCCCCTCGGCTTAAATCAGAAAGTCGCCGTTTAGGAACAATAAACTATGAATCTAAACTACCCAGTCCTGACGGATATTGATGAGGATTATGCTGATTATCTGTTTCAGCTTAATCAGGATGATGAAAATATCCGCTTTGTCGCAATTATGAATATTGCCGATGAGGAACAAACAGAATTATTGGCTTGGTTACAGCACGCAGTGTTACATGACCCAGCAAGCAAAGTACGTGAGCGAGCTGCTATTCGTTTAGAAGGATGGGAGGATGCGACATCTTTACATACTTTGGCTCAAGCTTTGAGTGATCCACATGAAAATGTGCGTGTTGCAGCAGCACAAAGCTTAAGTGAAATTAAACATGCTGAATCTGCCCATCATCTGGCGACATATTTGCAGCATCATGATGACTTTGTCCTTGCTGCAATTTTGAGAGCAATTAAGGAGCTACGGGCTGAACCGTTATTTGAAGCCATCCTCGAACATGTTCAGCATGGCAATCCCTTAGTACGTAAAGAAGCTGTGAGCACCCTGAGCTGGTTGCAGAAACAGGAAGGCTTAGTAACGCTGGCACAGATCGCACAGCATGATGTTGATAACGAAATCCGTCGTATCGCCACAGGTGGCTTGGCGGCAACTCACACGTCAACAGCCGAAATTTTATCGGCCTTACACAGTTCTCTCACTGCTGAGGCATGGCAACTACGGGTCGAAGCTGCCTTGACCATTGGAAAATTAAAAGTCCTTGAATTAGAACAACCGCTTTTACAGCAACTGGATGATACTTATTGGCAAGTTCGGATTGCTGTTACACGCAGCTTAGGACGCCTTAGATCAAAAGCTGCAATTGCCAAACTCCAAGAAAATTTCCAGCATGACATCAGCAACCTACGCAAAGAAGTCGCGATTGCCTTAGGTGAAATTGGCGGTGAATCAGCTCAGCATATTTTATTACAACATGCCGAAGACCCAGATCCAGAAGTACGTAAATCGATTCGTATTGGACTGGCACTGATTCAGGAGAGACAATATGTCACTTGAACCTCACCAACTGAACGTCGATATCGAACAGCAACGCCTCTTTCTTTCATGGGAGGATGGTACAGAAAAGGAGTTTAGCCATGCTCAGCTGAGAGCCAGCTGCCCTTGTGGGTTTTGTCGAGCAAAGCGTCTACGGCAACAAGATGTTCAATATCCAGATCATGTTGCCATCTCTGCCATCTACTCACAAGGTTATGGGATTCAGATCTGTTTTGATGATGGACATGACAAAGGGATTTTCCCTTGGGCTTTTTTAAAAACGTTGAATTCGTCATGAAACATTCAAATGACTTATGTATAAACCCTCAAACGATATGAAATTTTTAGATTTATAAAATAAAATTTATGTGTAATATATTTAACAAATAAGTTGAGTATATTACATGAAAATAACCTTACTCATTTCATCCCTGCCAACCCAGAACACGACAACGCGTATGCGAGTTTGGAGAGCACTGAAAGCCAGTGGTGCTGCAACACTACGCGATGGTGTTTATGCTTTACCTAAGCAACATTCAGAAAAGTTTGATGCGATTGCTGAGGATTTAATTACAGAAAATGGCAGTGCCTATCTATTTCAGACCATTGCCGCAGAAAATCTGGATCTGATACAGCTATTTAACCGAAAAGAAGAATACGATGCGCTCTATCAACAACTCACACAACTTCGACAGGAGTTAAATCAGACCAATAAAAAAGAGCTTCTTAAACAGATTCGTAAATTACGTAAACAGCTTGATGCATTAATTGAAATTGACTATTTCCCAACCGAGGCAAAGCAGCAAACTATTCGGGAACTGAATGCGGTTGAACAGAGCATTTTACGTTTTGGCGAAACCGATGAACCCCATGCTCTACACAGTGACATTCAAGTACTACGCAAACAGGACTTTCAGAATAGAATTTGGGCCACAAGAAAACGCCCATGGATTGATCGTTTAGCTTCCGCCTGGCTGATCCAAAATTTTATTGATCCTGATGCAACCTTCATTTGGTTAGACACACCCAACGATTGTCCTGCTACAGCCTTGGGTTTTGATTTTGATGGTGCGAGCTTTAGCCATCTTGATCATTGGGTCACGTTTGAAACCTTATTACACAGCTTTGACCTTTATCAACAATCTGCTTTAAAGCATATTGCGGAAATTGTGCATTTTCTCGATGTCGGTGGTGTGGAGCCACCTGAAGCAATCGGGATTGAAAAAGTCATTCAAGGTTTAAGAGCTAAAATTACGGATGATGATCAGTTACTTGAACTTTCCAATTATGTTTTTGATGGCCTATATACCAATTTTTCTCGAGAATAATCATGCAACAAAAACAAAACCATGTACTCGATCAGCCAATACCCGTTGTCCCTTTCTGGCAGGCTTTTTTATTCTGGCTGAAATTAGGATTTATTAGCTTTGGCGGACCCGCTGGACAAATTGCAGTAATGCATCAAGAACTAGTTGAAAATAAACGTTGGATCTCTGAAAAAAGATTCTTACATGCGCTGAATTACTGCATGTTACTCCCTGGTCCTGAGGCACAACAGCTCGCCACATATATTGGTTGGCTCATGCATCGAACTACGGGTGGGCTTGTAGCAGGCATTCTGTTTGTTCTCCCCTCGTTATTTATCCTGATTACCCTGTCATGGATTTATGTGCAGTTTGGTGATGTCCCCATCATTGCAGGCTTGTTTTATGGGATTAAACCTGCGGTCACGGCAATTGTCTTTCATGCGACTTATCGTATTGGCAGTCGCTCATTAAAGAATCCATTTTTATGGGGTATTGCTGCTGCCGCATTTATTGCCATCTTCATGTTTAATGTCCTTTTCCCCCTGATCGTGTTAGCAGCTGCAATATCAGGCTATGTACTGAGTAAGCAAAAGCCCGATTTATTTACGGCTCAGGCTTCCCATCAAAATAACCACAAAAGTTATGGGACCGCCCTGATTGATGATGATACACCGACGCCGGCCCATGCCATTTTCCGCTGGAGCAACCTCGCCAAAATCCTGATCATTGCTGCGTTCCTATGGTTTGTGCCGATGCTGCTTTTGACTCTAGGATTAGGATGGCAACATGCTTATACTCAAATGGCGTGGTTCTTTAGCAAAGCAGCCTTACTGACCTTCGGCGGTGCTTATGCAGTTCTGCCCTACGTGTACCAAGGTGCAGTCAATCATTATGCATGGCTAAGTCCAACCCAAATGATTGATGGTCTGGCACTCGGTGAAAGTACTCCTGGTCCATTGATTATGGTGGTGGCATTTGTTGGTTTTTTGGGTGCTTATAACCATGCTGTATTGGGTGCTGATCAGCTATTTTTAGCAGGCGCAATGGGTGCGGTGATCGTGACTTGGTTTACCTTCTTATTTTCCTTTGTGTTTATTCTGGCAGGTGCACCAATTATCGAATCTACACATAATGAACTGAAATTTACCGCACCACTTACTGCGATTACCGCTGCTGTGGTCGGGGTAATTTTAAATCTGGCCTTATTCTTTAGCTATCATGTGCTCTGGCCAAATGGTTTTGATCATGCTTTTAATTATGAAGCGGCCTTTATTACCATTGCAGCATTGATTGCTTTATTCAAATTTCAGCTCAATGTGTTATATGTAATTTTTGCATCGGCCTTTTGCGGTCTCATTTTATATATTGGTGCATAATTAAATATATCGAGTAGCTCAAAACGCTACTCGATGAAGTTCTAGCTTAAATATGATGAATTTCGACTGAGGCATGCACAATTTCCTCATGAATCGTCAATTCCGCTTTAACCTGATCAGGATTGAGATCAGTCATGGTGGTTTCCAATCCTAAAATACAAGAGAACTTGCCTTTCCCGACCTTCCATACATGTAGATCAGTAATTTCAACCTGTGCAAACTGGGCAATCACCTCACGTATTTCTTCAACCACAGGATGCCCCATTTCAGCATCCAATAGAGTTTTTCCTGTTTCCTGCATCAGCCCCCAAGACCATTTTGCAACCAGTAATGCGCCGACGATCCCAAGCAAAGCATCTAAGAAATTCCAGCCAAAATATTTGGCCGCAAATAAGGCAATAATCGCGAGCACCGAAGTGACAGCATCAGCAACCACATGTAAAAAAGCTGCTTTTTGATTCAAATCATGATGATGATCATGGCCGTGATGATCTGCGTCACCATGAGAGTGATGATGTGAATGATGGTGATGATGCTCATGTCCCCCATCATGTAGTAACCATGCACACATTAGATTGACGATCAGCCCCACAATCGCAATGGGAATTGCTTCATTAAAATGAATGGTGACAGGATTAAATAAACGCTCAAGTGACTGAATCCCCATCAACAGTGCCACCACCATCAGTAAAATCGCACTGCTATACCCTGCCAAGATTTCAATTTTCCATGTACCGAAGCTAAAGCGTTGATCCTGTGCATAATGTCGCGCCATACGATAGGCAAAATAAGCCAGTCCCAAGGCCAGCATATGTGAACTCATGTGCCAACCATCGGCAAGTAAAGCCATTGAATTAAAAAACCAGCCGCCCAGAATTTCCAAGACCATCATCACTGCGGTCAGAATGGTGGCAATTAAAATTCTTTTTTGAGCCAAGGGATTTCCTTGATCAAACTGATGAGAATGACGTCGTTCTAGGTTACTATGCTGCATTTATTTTAGTCTTCCAATATACTCCCCCTAGTATATATTTTTTTAGGAAAAAAAGTATGTCTCACCTCCATCAAGATAAGAAAATTTTAAATCGTCTTAAGCGGATTCAAGGACAGTTCGCAGCAGTCGAGAAATCAATCACAAATCCTGACAGTTCTTGCATAGAAGTTCTACAGCAGGTAGCAGCAGTCAAAGGTGCGGTAAATGGTTTAATGAACCAATTGATCGAACAACACCTAAAAGAACATGTATTAAAAGGTGCTGATCATGTCGATGAGGAAGAAGTCGAAAAGTTTTTCACCTTATTACAACGCTATCTATAAATACCAAATGGTGTCACTCAATTGTTCAAGCTCGGAATGATCATGACTCACATACAACATTGGGATCTTGATTTCCTGTTTAACGCGTTGAAAAAATGGAATGATCTCGGCTTTATGCGCGGTATCCAGTGCAGACAGTGGCTCATCTAAAAGCAGCAATTGTGGCGAGTACAGTAAGGCTCGTCCTAAAGCCACTCGCTGTTTTTCTCCCCCAGAGAGCTTAATCGGCATACGTTCCAGCAAATGCGCCAATTTCAGCAACTCTACAATATAGTCCACTTCGAACTGACGTTGTTGTGGCGTAATATGCTTAAAACCAAACAGTAAATTCTGTTTGACATTTTTATGTGGGAACAATTGCGCATCCTGAAAGACCAAACCAACACGGCGCTGTTGCGTACTGAGATGAATATTCTGACCTTGATCGAACCAAGTCTGATGCTGAATTTTAATCCAGCCCGATTGAGGTCGGATTAAGCCTGCAATGCTGTGTAATATGGAGGTTTTCCCCGAACCTGAAGCCCCAAATAAACCAATCACCGACTGATCAGATTGAAAGCGTTGATCCAGACAAAATTGCCCTTGCTGTAGCTGTATATGACAATCAATCATGTTGAATATCCACGCTTATTTCTCTGATAACGATTGAACCACTGCGCAAACCATAAGGCAAAGAATGCCACCGATAAAGACAGGATAATCAATCGCCATACCGCGGCTTCGGTATCGGGTTGCTGCATCAAACTATACATTGCCAACGGTAAAGTACGGGTTTCGCCAGCAATATTGCCAACAAAGGTAATCGTTGCACCAAACTCACCTAAACTTCGGCAAAAACATAAAATAGCACCGACCAAAATACCACTACTGGCGAGCGGTAATGTCACCTGCATAAACGCCCCAAAGGAAGATGCACCCAAGGTTTTCGCTGCCAGCTCCAAGCGTTGATCGACCAGTTCAATCGCCAACCGAATCGATTGTACCAATAAAGGAAAGCCCATCACCGCGGATGCCAATACCGCGCCTTTCCAGTTAAAAGCAAACTCTAAACCCAGCGGGGCAAGATATTGCCCCAACAGTCCCCGACTACCAAACAATTGCAGCAATAAGTAGCCGGGCACGACAGGTGGCAAAACCAAAGGTAAGAACACCAAGGTCTCAAATAGTGACTTTCCCCAAAAATCTTTGCGGGCCAATACCCAAGCCACTAAAGTTGCAGGAATTAAGCTAAACACCAGACACGCTGCTGCCACTTTGCAGGACAGCTTGAGAACTTCAATTTCTTCAGGGCTTAAGATCATCATTTAGTTACTGCAACACGCTAAACCCATATTTTTTAAATATCGTTTTTGCCTGTCCGCTTTGTAGAAATTTATAGAATTTGACCGATTCCGCATTCTTCTTGGTTAAACCCACGGGATAAATAATTGGTGGATGCGTATTTTCGGGAAAGATACCCGCCACAACCACATCTTTGCTGATGGCAGCATCCGTCGCATACACAATCCCCACCTGACACTCACCACGCGCTACAAAGTTTAAGGCAGCACGTACATCTTCCGTTTCAACCAATCGTGGTTGAACTTTGTCCCACCACCCTAGTGAGGTCAACGCCTGTTTAGCATATTTCCCGACGGGTACGCTCTTGGTGTCCCCAGTACACAGCTTGCCTTGAATCACTTGAGTTGGATCAAAACTTTTATCCATTTTTAATTTAATCGGACGCTCTTTAGGCGTAATGACAACCAGTCGATTGCCCAGTAAATTCATGCGATCAGTTGGCGCAACCAACTGTTTATTCTGTAAATAGTCCATCCATTGCACATCGGCTGACATAAACACATCAGCAGGCGCCCCCGCCTCAATTTGCTTGGCTAAGGTTGAAGACCCTGCATAAGAGGTTTTGACCTCAATTTTATTTTTTTGCTCATAGATTGCATCGAGTTCATTCACTACATTGGTTAAGCTTGCCGCTGCGTACACTGTAATTGCGTCCGCGGCTACTGCGTGGGTCTGCATCAATAAACTCGCCCCGAAAGCGGCAGCACAGAGATAGGTTTTTTTCATCATTGTTGGCATTGTTTTGTCCTCGAATTTCGATATGTTTTTAAAAATATATCGCTTAATAAAGATACACTAAAAATAACAATTCGCCAGTGTTGTTATCCTTAATCCATCATCTGCGTATTTAGAACCTCAATGATCTAATCATATGTACCATGATCATCATTTGGTGCAAAAAATCAGTGTTTCACCAATTTAGTGCATCTCCATATAAATTCCGACATAAGCGATCAATCAAACATTCACTCAATCGTTATTTACCGAAAAATATAGCGATTAGCCATATTTTGCTTTCCAAAATAAAAAAACGCCTATCCAAACACCAACCAAATGATGCTGAATAGACGCCTTTGTCTATTTCTAAAGATAGCCTAGATCGCTACCCTATTGCTGTTTTAGCAAAAGATATGCCAAATGATTTTTAAGCTTTTACGAGATTTGAAGCTTAAACCATGCCTTAACCTCTAACGGCTAAGTTCTGTTTCGGCAATAATTTACAGCCACAAGATAATGGGTCATTCACTCTAGCGGCGGCTTTACCCATCACTTGCATATTCGGATCACCAGCGACTATCGTCGCCACAGTTTTATGTTTTGGACAAGTAGCCTTATCCCCAACACAAGCAATCGGAATACCTTCTATGAGAAAGCTGCTATTTCCACTGATGACCTGCCCACCACCTGTGGTTGGGCAACCAACAACAATATACGGTGTTGCCATAATCACATCCCTCACATTTGGATTTATGAATGATTAAAGTACTTCAAATTCAATGCGGCGGTTTTTCTTACGACCGTCTGCAGTCGCATTATCTGCAACAGGTTGACTTGAACCTTTACCTTCGGTATTTAAACGATCTGCAGCAATACTTTTACTGACTAAGTAACTTTGTACCGCTGCAGCACGTTGCTGACTTAATACCGTATTCTTATTGGCATCACCAGAGCTATCGGTATGCCCAATAATTTTGACTTTCTTGCCACCCACCTTATTTAACGCCACTGCCATTTCATCCAGAATCTGTTGTCCTGCCGCAGTCAAAATGGCACTACCTGATTCAAATTCAATGATTCGGTTCTTCAAAGCATCGTCAATGATTTTTTGCTCGGCCTGATTCACTGAAAGTTGTGCATTGAATCGATACGGTTGTTGGACCAAAGCCTGAAAACTGCTGGTGGTCGGCTGAATCTGATTTGGGTCGGTCATTTTACCGGTTAAATCGACCTGAGTTCCTTTCACTCTCAGTTGCCCTTGTGAAATCTTCTTTAGATCAGGAGTGATGACACGGGTCACTGAATCACTCCAGCCGCTCGGCGCTGAAACTGGGCGCACCTGAATTTTGTCCACGACTTGATCTACACCATAAACAGACTGCATTTTGACCAAGATTGCCTGCTTGCTCTCCTCATTGGGCACTACACCCTCCACCACAATCGGTGCAGCGTGGACTAGATGGCTTTGACCTATAACACATAAGCCAAACAGTAAACTTGCCCAGATAGATTTCGGATTATTTCTCATATTCATTCATCTAAAAAAGTTTGTCTGAACAGCTTCAAACCTTGGTTAAGGCTCAACTGACGCTGACAAAGTGATTGTTCGAGTGTAGCAAGGCCTGCATTCTGCTCCAGATAGGCATCAATCCATTGTGCTTGGATTAAGGATACCCAGTGCTCGCTCTGCATGTTTTGAGTAAAAATATCGCTGAGCGCCATGATATCCGCGCCTTGAAAACCAATGAACAATATCGGCTCCTCACGATGCAAGATGCCAATCAGGATTTCAGTATTATTGATGCCTAAGAAGCGTCCAATCATCCCGACCCAAAACGCTGCGATTTCATAGCAGTACATCGCGTTATTGATCGGTAGGATCAGCACCTTATTCAAACGACTGGTACCATTTTTTAAGATTGGTTGCAGTAAAAGTCCCAATCCGATCATGCTCTGTGCCAGTTCATAGACATTGATTTTCATCAATTGGGCAAAGGAATGCATGGTGTGATTTTCATAAAAACCATTACATTCTTCGGCAGTGAAAATCTGAACCACATTCGGTAGGTTATTCAGCTTTTCCAGCATAATATTGGTATCACGAATACTACGTAATACCCGATTGCGCTGAAATAAATCGACCAAAACTGACTTGTAGTAAAACGGCGCCAATAATAAATTTTGATAAGGCTGCTCAACTTCAAGCAATTGACTCAATACCATCGGAAATGCGCGCCCAGAGCTGTCTTGGCTGGCAATTAAATTGGCAGCCAAAAACATCGACTCGGCAGGATTGGCAATAAAAAAATCCAAAGAAGGCAAAGACTCATAACGCTGCTTAAACTCAGGGACGCGCATGGCATGTTCAAGTGCTTCTGTAATCCACTGATCAAGTACCTGGATTAATGCGTATTGCCCTTTGGATTTCAGAAAGTCACCACGAGCGGGTGTCTTTCCGTAGTACAAAGCTGTCGTTTTTACTTGTTGCATCCAAGCACCTCCTGCTGTTCCCTGATCATCCCTAACATTACGGCGTTACTCCTGGCTGGGCAGGCGCTGGCGTTTGTGGTTTTGGAGCGACAGCTGCTACAGCCCCCGCAGGTGTCGCTTGCGCAGAGACCACACGTACCGCTTTCTCTGTCACCACTTTATCCACCAGTTGCAAGCCTGCATAACCACGGCTAGAGCCAATACTGCCTGAGCTATTACCACTAATGAGTCGGAAATTCACTTTCAGTGTTAAAGATGGTTCAGCTTTGCTGGTCCATGTCATTTCAAAACTACCATTTTGTTCTTTACGCTGCGCTGCATCGATCAAACGGTTAATCCCATATTCACCTGGCTCTTCAAAAATCGTATGGGTTTTGCCTTCCAAATCAACTGCCGTGATGCGTGCGCCTGGAACTGCTCCCTGATTTGGCCAAACAAAGTTCACCCATTGTTGAACTCCATTTTCAAACACCATGCGCTGACCATCAATATCAATGGTATACGATAGGTATTGCGGGTTCGGTAATGGATAGAACTGGAAGTTGGACTGATTGGATACAGGTGCAGCCGCAGGTTGATCGAGGCTGCCTGTTGCCATGCCATTGATCGGTGCCACATATTGCTGGAATGCCACCACAAATTGTGGATTTAGGCTAATGCCTAAGTCTTTCCATGTTTTCGAGGTCAAGACATAACCACGGCGAATCACAAATGGATCTAAAGCTTCTTTTACAAAGCGTGCAATGCTACCGGTCTCACCAAAGATTTGACCAATTTCACTACTGGTGGCCTGTAAAGTCACACCCGAATTAAATGGATATTTCTGGCTCAAATTGGTTTTAAATGGTTGATACGCTTGAATACCCCACAATTTATTCAACTCATCCTGAGTCGGCACAATCAAGCTAGCAAATGATTGTGTCAGTGGTGTCATCAACAATTTTTGTAATACCTGTTGATCGGTGTCTTTCAGACCCACCATCATCTTTTCATCCACATATTTCTGTGTGGTATTAAAGACTGAAGTTTGATCATTAATAGTCTGTTTCACCAAAGCCATAGCACTTGGACCAATCTCACCTGCTGTTTTCAGATCATTGAACTTACTACGCACTTGGGCAAGATTATTCATGTACTCATCGAATAAGGACTTATCTTGTAAATCATCGCGCTTGCGTACCAATTGATAGAACATTTGATATTCTTGCGAAATTGCACCTTGGGCACGATCCATCGCTTGAGCCGCTGCTCTATCATCTGAATTGTTTAGAACTTTACGTTTAAACCAAGCGACAAAGCCTTTTTCAGGAACAGCCAGTTCAGCCTGTACAATTGGATTATCCCAGTTGGTTTCAATTGCAATGCGTTGTAATAAAGTACGAATTGGTGAATTTTGTGGTTCGCCTAAAACATCAATACTCTTCACTTGCTGAGCAAATTGATCGTTTTTGGCATAATAAATGCCGTTCAGGAATTTTTTCCATTCCGCCACATATTCTTGCTTATACAATGCGACCAATTGTTTGCGGATTTGTTCTGGGCTACCAGAGAAGGTTAAATCATCCGATTGACGACTATTCAATACCCAATCTTTGCTGTCTGTTGGCTTATTCGCAGCTTCATCAATTGCCTTTTCAACATACTCATCCCATGCCTTTTGCGTAAACACACCCGGTAATGCATAGCTACCTAAAACAATGGCACGGTTTTGTTCACCCACAATTTGCCCAACCGTGACTGCTGGGAAGCGTACCGCTGCACGCATCTTAATCTCGTTATAGACACGGTCACGTGCGGGCATACCACGAATCACTGACAATAAAACTTGACGGGTTTGATCGACCACTTGGGCATCGGTTTCAAGTACAGGGAAGCCGTCTTGATTGGCCAAAGTCATGGTATAAGAAAGGATCTTCTCTGCATCCTGAATCATCTCACCACGCGGCATTTGTCCACGATTGGCATCCAGCCAAGAACGCCAGAAACGAGACACTTGATCACTTAAATGACTGGTATCCATATATTCATGGTTACTCATCATCAAATAGGCTTTTAATGCGTTATAAGCATCTTGTGGATTGCTATCCGAAGGCTCTAAATACTGCTGTGTTTTCGCAACTTGTTTGATTTCAACATTGACGTGATTGGCTTTTAAAGTTGCCTCGTTGTTTTTAACACGCTGTAAATATTGCGCAATATTTTGCTGTGTCGGGGTCAGAACAATTTGCTTGATCCCTTTCAAATACTCGGCTTTTAAGCTCTCGCGTAATTGATTGCCTTGGTAAAGGCCAAAGCTGAATTTAAGCGGGCGATGCTCATCAAACTCATCCAGCTGTTGCAAGCGTTCTTGCAGAATCAATAAGGCTTCGAGTTGAGTGGATAATTGCTGCCCAGAGGTTTTTTCCAGATGCACCACTTTATCTAAGTCAGCCTGTACATCCGCAATCAACTGCTGGTTATTGCGATATGACCAGACCCAAACGCCCAAGACCAAAGAAACCCCAACCAATGCCGCAATAAAGCCAATATAACGCTGGCGTTTTTTGGCAGGATTGATGTGCTGTTTCACCAGATCTTTATCTCGTAAAATCACATTAGAGAATAGACCTTGTAAGAAATAACCATGGTTGGGTGCAAGCGAAGCATTTACGCTGTCTTGTCCATTGCCCTGAACTTGCTGCAGTTGAAACTCTTGCGCAATGTTCTCCGTCATTGGGCTTTCAATCACACCTTCTTGTAAGGCACTGGTAAAATAGAAACCACGGAAAATCGGTTGGAACTGGTATGGGTTATCTTCAAATAATGTGCCGACAAAACTTTTTAGCGCAGGTTTGAGTGTTTTAAATTCCAATGGGAAGGTCATGACACTTGGCGAAATATTCTGCGAATGGCGACGACTTAAATGCGTAGTACTGACACTTTTTAAACCGTCATAAAGAATGCTGTAATGTTTTTCGAATAATTCCACTGCATTCTGGGACGAGTTCTGCTCATAAGGTAAGGTTGCACCCCATGCCTGATTATATTCTTGCGACTCATAGCAATCAAAAAACTCCGTAAAGCCTGCAATCAAGTCCATTTTAGAAAAGACCAGATAAACAGGAACCACGACCTCAAGTTTTTCCGTTAAGTCTTGAATTCGAGCGCGCAGATTTTTGGCTAATTTTATTGAGTTCTCAGGACTCTGGCTGATCAATTCAGCAATACTAACAATCAGGACCAAACCATTAACAGGTGCTTTGGAACGATTTTTCTTTAAAATATTTAAAAAGCCCAACCATTCAGAATGATCTTCGGAATAAACCGAATAACGCCCTGCGGTATCCAGTAAAATCCCTTCTGTAGAAAAAAACCAATCACAGTTTCGTGTTCCACTTAAACCTGCTGAAACCATTTTCTGATGGGTTTCTTCAAAGGGAAACTTCAAACCAGAATTATAGATCGCAGAACTTTTACCCGCAGCTGGATTACCAATCACCATATACCAAGGTAATTCGTACAATGCAGCATTGCCCTTTTTATCACCCAATTTAGATTTACGAATCAATTGAATTGATTCTTTCATCTGCTGCTGAATTAACTGTAGCTCGGCTTTGTCTTTGTGTTGACCATATTCAGCTTGGCTGTCTTGCTCAATCGCATTGGCCAGTTCTTCACCTTGTTCAGCGTGGCGTTTTCTTTGAATCAGCCAATAGATACCATAGACGATTAAACCCAATACATAGGTCGCTGCCAATGCCCAAAAGATATGCCGAGGAATAGACGAGTATGAAGAAATCAGTGCCACGAATAAGGATAAAGCAATAATAGCTTTAGGATTCGTGATGTACTGCCACAGATAACCTAAAATGATATACATTGAGTTCTCGAATTCTTAATAAAGTTAATTAATCAGCAATTGCTACACTTTCCTGATCTGGTGTGATCTCAGGAACAGCTTGGATAAATGCTTGTAAATTTTGTCCATAAACAAAGGCAACCTCTGACTCAGAAAAATGTGCCCCCAACATTAATCCAAACAGTTTTGCCACGTTTTGGGTGTGTCCAAAAATAGGTTTGCAGTACAAATAATGGTGTGCCTCGACTGGACTTTGCTTAAAAAACTGTTCCAATTTTTTGGACACCTTGACATCAGCACCATCCTCAACCACCAATACAAAAGGTTCTTCAGCCTGATACTGGGGTAAATCATCAATTCCCAGCTCTTTGAAAATTTGATCGATATTATTTTGATTACTGACCAGCTTAAAGGTCTTCTCGGGTTGTAACTGTTCTAGCTGCACCGCAAGATTCGCCAGACAACTACTGCTTACAAATTCCGCAGGAATATAAGCACTTGCTCCCCAAGATTTTTCATCAATAATTTCTTGATCAATTTCTGAATCTGCCGCAATGATCAATGAAATTTCATGGGCTTGGTTTTGAATCCGCTCAAGCAACTCCAGCAGATGTTGCTCAGTCGATGCCGCACTGAGGTAGTGATATTCAATATGGAACTTTTGGGGAATGATGCCAAGATCGTAAAAAATGGCCTGAATACTTTCATTGCTACTCAGGTCATTCCAGGTATGCACCACATCTTCAGACAATAAAATGTGCAGATTTAACTTATCCAAACGATAGACCTGTTCCACCTGAATCGATTCATGCGCTTCATCATCCGAAAAGCCTGGATCAATCCACGCAGGGTGCATCCGGTATTCATGTAGGTTTTGACTTTCATAAAACAAACTAGACCGCTTTAAGTGGTCTGAAATCGAAGCCAAAAGTTCCGTGTGCTGTTCAATTTGTTGATGGATCAGCGCCATGATGCGTTGCTGTCGAACCGACAAGAACTGCAATTCCTCATCATCCTCGCTTTGGACCTGTTGATCTAAGTCTGCAATGCGATAAGAAAGAATAGGGATGCCATGAAAATTCACCAGATCCTGATCTAACTGGGGACTGGTAAACTGCTTGATTCCCTCCAAAATCGAATCATTTTCACCCAGTGCACTATATGCGCCTGCCGCATAAAGATTCAGTGTTAACCACTTACTCTCCAGTACAATCGGCTGTGACTCGGTTGAGCTCTGCTCTGCATTTTGTTCAGCCTGCAAAGCGTGTTGCTTTTTTTCTTTATAATGTTGATATGCCTTATAGATCAGCCAAGGTGACAGTAACACCAAGGTCATCACGACTGGCAAAATCAGGAAATAATTAATTAAATCGGCAGATTCTGGTTGGTATTGAATATCACGCCAGTAATAAACCACCACCAAGCCGACCAAGATAAAACAACTGATGAGTGTGGCTAAAATTTTCTTCACCATTATGCGGCTCCTAAAAGTGCATAACGTGTTTCCGTGTTATGTTGTAATTGTTCGGATGGCATTAAAAATGCCCCTTGGCCCAGACCTACCTGATGCCCAGAATTCAAACAGATTGGATTGATTTCACGTTTATCCAAAATCAAACGTACATCAATAAACAGTGTTGGGCTGCACCATGTCTGGATCAAGTGCTTTAACTTTTTATTCAAAGGCTGATCAGGTAGAAAAGCTAAATATTGTTCTCTAGGTAATGGCCCAATTTGAATCTCGATTTTGCCATCAATTTGCTGGACCGTATCGCCACAGAAGGTATTCACACCCAGTAGGCTTGGATTGCTACCGCCTAGGCTGGTCTTCTGTTCATCAGCCAGATGAAAGGTTTCTTTGACAAATTCTTGGATCTGAACCTGTTGATTAAACACACATGACAACACTGTTTTTAACGCATGCGCGGTATTGTTTTGCCCCTGCATCAAACCAGAAAATTCGGCAAAATACTCATCTAGATCTTGTTGTTGATGCTGAGAACGAATATAGCCATTTAAGGCATGCAGAATGTCCAGATAATGATTGTCTTGTTCAATCTCATAACGCACTGCCAAGTTATAGGCTAAGCTGGCATCAACATATTTGGCCGTCAGCTTATGATTGAACAGACCTAAAAACTCTTTAATCTCGAGTCGCTGCTGTCGGCTACTTTGTTTTAATTTATTGGTATAAGTATAAGGCAGCGCCCCTTGTGTTCCTGTGAGTCCTACCACCAGATTGGTTAAATAGACACGCTGATCTTGATAACTGAGTTCTTCAATTTCAGTCGCAGGGAAACTTAAACTAAATGAGGTGCCAAATTTAAAATCTTCAGACCAACCCTGTACTTGAGATGCCTGTGGATGATGGCGTAACAAGCGTGTGGATTGAATAAATTCAAATGAACCTGACTTTTTAAAAACTTGGTCGACTACAGAAGAGTCTTGCCACCAACGTTCTGTACGCATTGGTATATCTCCTGCTGGTTAAGACTGTCTTTGACGACCACATCAACAAAACTATTGATTTGAACCTTTAAATTGAAAATATGGCTTAATAACTGGCTAAAAATATAGAGACTATGTCCACGGAAAACGCTCTTATTCACCGAGAGCTCAGCCTTAACCCCACGAATAAACATCGGGAAAGGTTTTGCATTCATCAATTTATTGGTGGTTGAGAAGTTGAGCTGTTTCAATGCATCAATCAACAAAATGTTTTCTTTGGAATGCGGTAAGTTATATAAAGCCAAAAGCTCCTTCACATGACTCAGTGCATCCCCTTTCATCAATGCCAAGGTATTCAACGAAAGATGCGAAATAATGCGCCATTGCTCATTGCTGTTTTTATCAAAATGAAAAGGCGATGTCGGACGCTTTAAAATCAAGGCACGTCTTGCCAAACTACTGTCATTTAAATTCAGAATATTATTGCTCTGACTTAATGCTTCATGTGGCAAATCACCATTGGAGCACAGCAACCGCGTACTAATAAAATCGGATTTGATTTCATAAGGTTTCAAATGCTTGGAAACAATCGAATAACCCATTTGCATGATTTTCGTCTGCGAAGGCAGATAATTTAAAGAATAGAAAAATTGAACCTTATCATTGTGATAATGACTCATTGCAAAAAAAGGCAATACAGGAAGATGCGTTTGCTCTTGATTGGTCTTTTCACGCACCATATTCATCTCAAGGATAGAATAGACTTGATACAACTCAGGATGATGCGCATCCGTGACCAATGGATATTGTAATTGGGTATGTGAAATCTTTTGCGGTTCGGCCTGCTTTTCAAACAGATTAATTGCCGGTGTGGTAAATAATTTAAAGTTGGCTATATTGAGCTCGGAATAATTACGGACCACGGCTTGATCATTCAAATTAAGTTTGAGATGGATCAAAATTTCAAAGCTGTTGTGCTGCTGCAATAATCCTTTGAGGACACTCAAATCCAAATTTAAGTAATTAAACTTCTCAGGGAAACAAAAATATTCCATCAATAAACGATAGGCATGATGGGTATGCTGATCAATCGGCAATAAACTTTCTTGTTCACTAAAGCCCATCACCTCAAAAGGATTACTTACCTCAATGACGCGCTGCCCTACCCGAATTGCAAAACCCGTATCTTTACGGAAAATACTATCCAAAACTTGCAGTGGAAAATTTGAAATAGCATCTAAATAGATCGGTAATTTTTCATCCAAAATCCATTGTTGGGCATCATTAAAGATTTCAAATTTCAAACTCAAGGTCGCATTTTGATTCAAATGCATATGCGTGCTAGGCGAAGTTTGAAACTCCAAATGCGTCAATGCGATCGGTAATAATCGAACCTCATTACTGGTGTTAAACTCGCATTGCACGCCTTTAAAACTACGTGACTTCAACGCTGTTTTTTGTGGAATCAAATGTACTGCAGTTAATTGTTTAAGTTTATTGGTATCTTCAAAACTGACCACAGTACAGGCTGGAAAATGACGCAAATATTGCGGGAACATCACCTCAAATAAAGAATGAGTAAACAGCTCATAGCTATCGGCTAATTTTTTATCAATACGCGCAGCAATCAGGGAAAAGGCCTGAATTAAGCGTTCAATATGCGGGTCATCAATTTGTTCTTGGTTGAGTGATAGACGTTGCGCAATCTTTGGATATTTCTGCGCGAACTCTCGAGATTGTTGACCGAATTCTTGTAGTTGTTTTTCATAATACGGTAAAAGTTGCTCTATCACTGTTCGCTCACACTAAGTTCTGGCAGAAATAACATATTGTTGTGTTGTTGGTTTGAGTAAAGCATCGAAAAAAACAGGTTCATATAAGGGGTGGATATTTAAGTAAGCCTGAATACTTAAACATAGCGATCCCATATTATGCCCATCTAATAGCATCTCAACTTTGATCTGCCGCAATCTTGGCTCATGTGCTGCAATAGACTGCTCAATCGATTGACAAATTTTATCTCGATCCAATGGATTCGCCGTCGACAAGCCTACGAAATCGATAATTCCGAACTGCAAAATTGATTTTTTTGCCAGCGGAAATTCATCCATATCTCGATCAAATTGTGCGATCCGACTATTCAACAAGTCTTCCAAATCACGAGCAACAGACTCTCGTAACTGCTGAATCGACATCCCTCTTAAATAATCTTCTTGCTCTGGTACTAAACGATCAAATAATGTTGATCTGAATCCATAAGGATATAGATGATCTAAATTCATTTTTATAAGAACAGCATCTTGGAAAAATAGAGGCTAATAGGCACCTATTAACCTCTATCAGAAAATCACGATACTGATTACGCAGCGTATGAAGCTGTGTTATTAGAAAGTGACCATTTCTTAGTAACAGCACCTTTCGCAGTACCGTTAATGTCTTGTTGGTTAAAAGTCCACTCAACAGCAGCGTATTTCAAACCAAATGTTTCTGTTGGAACACCTTCTTCGTTTACAGTCGGCGTTACGCTAGAAACAAGAACGTGTTTCAATTTGATTTGTAAGTATTTGATGCGCTTATCACCATTTGCACGGTAGTAATCGATCTGTACTTCATCAAATGTATAACCTGCAGAACAAGCTTCCCAAAGTTTAGGACTAGTTGCATCCAAATCTTTAACGAAGATCATGTCTGAGTGCTCAACACGTTCAGCAGTATGGCCACCTACGCTACTAGAAGTCGCAGATTTAGGTTGACGAATGTTATGAGACCAAGAGTTAACTTCTAGCCAACCTTTGTGTTCAGAATCGCGAGATTCTCCGTCTACCTTGTACTTACCACGAAACTCAACATATATATCTTTCATTTAAAAATTACCTCTATTTTATTTAAAGTTATTATCTAGCTGATCTCATTGTTAATTTGAGGACTGAGGTAGTTCAGTCACGAGTCGTAAAGAAACAGACAACTCATCCAGCTGGAAATGTGGTCTTAAGAAAACCACAGACTTGTAGTGACCCGGTTGAGCTGGATCTTCTACAACTTTTACAGATGCCTCACGAAGCGGATATTGTGCTTTTGCTTCTTGAGATGCACCATCATCTAGCAAGACATATTGCGAGAGCCATTCATTTAAAAATGCTTCGACATTGCCTGCAGATGCAAAACTTCCCACTTTGTCACGCATCATTGCTTTTAAGTAATGTGCAATGCGCGATACCGCCATGATGTATTGGATTTGGCTAGAAAGTGCAGAGTTTGCATTCGCCGTATCACTGTCATATTTCTTTGGTTTTTGAGCAGACTGCGCACCAAAGAAGGCTGCGTAATCTGTGTTCTTGCAGTGAACCAATGGAATAAAGCCAAGGTCGCTGAGTTCTTTTTCACGACGGTCTGTAATGGCAATTTCAGTTGGGCATTTAAACACCACTTCACCATCTGAGGTTTTAAAGGTGTGTACTGGCAAGCCTTCAACTAAACCACCGCCCTCAACACCACGAATCGCAGCACACCAACCATGCATATCAAACGCGTTGGTTAAACGTGTTCCGAATGCATAAGCGGCATTCATCCACAGATAATCATCATGGTTTTCGCCAGAAACATCTTCAACGAAGTTAAAGCCTTCAGTTGCAGTGCCTTCTTTCGGATGGTACGGCAAGCGGCCTAAGACGTGTGGCATGGTCAATGCAACATAACGAGAATCTTCACTGTCACGGAAAGAACGCCATTGCACGTATTCAGCTGTTTCAAAGATTTTTGAAACATCACGTGGACGATCAATATCAGTGAACGATTCAAGACCAAGAATGCTTGGGCTTGCTGCCGAAACAAATGGCGCATGTGCTGCTGCAGCAACATGAGAAATTTGTTCCAATAAATACATATCTGACGGTGTACGATCGAACTCGAAATCACCAATCAACGCTGCATAAGGTGCACCACCAAATGAGCCATATTCTTCTTCATAAATCTTTTTAAACAAGGTGCTTTGATCAAAATCTGTTGCACCTTGGAAGTCTTTCACCAACTCTTTTTTCGTCGTATTCAACATACGAATTTTAATCATTGAGTTAGACGGTGTTTCTTGGCAGAAATAATAAAGACCACGCCATGTCGATTCGATTTTTTGGAATTGCTCATGGTGCATAATTTCACTCAATTGATTTGAAATTAATGCATCAATTTCCGCAATACGCTTATCAATTGACAAGGTCATATTTTCAGAAACAGTAATGGTTCCTGCCATGACTTCTTTTGCCAACTCACCAATTAAGCTTTTTGCACGAACATGCTCATCGTCATTACGGGCAATACGGCTTTGCTCAACAATTGAGTCCAACAAATTTGCTGATTCAGCTTCAACACTCGCTGCAGCGGCTGCTTGTAAATTACTCATTTTCAGCCTCCGCACTGAGTTGGCGAACTTGATCGGTATTTTTTAATACTTCATCCAGCAAATCTTCTAAACGTTCGCTGTTTGAAATCTTATTACGTAAATCGGTCAAACGTTCACGTGCTGCAACCAGCTTACGTAATGGATCTACTTGTTGAACTACTTGCTCTGGGCGGAAGTCTTCCATTGAGTTGAAAGTAAGGTCAACCGACATGCGCCCACCTTCTTCCGTCAAAGTATTTTCAACTTGGAAAGCCGCACGCGGAGCCAAAGATTCCATCACTTCATCAATGTTATCTAAATCAACATTGATAAATTTTTTGTCTTTCAATTTGGTCTTTTCTAGCTCTGATGCAGCGGAGAAATCCCCCATCACACCCACAACAAAAGGGAGTTCTTTTGACTCTTTACCATCACCAACTTCGACATCATATGTCAGCTGTACACGAGGGGGACGTATGCGTTGCAGTTTCTTCTGTACGCTTTCTCTCTTTGCCATAACTTTTCACCCTTGATTATTATTTCAACGAATCGAATGGATTCGAACCTGCCTTTTGAACAGTATTTGCTTGTTTGCTAACTGTTGGTGTTACAGCCGTTTGACGTTTCACCGGTGCAACTGTTTGAGTAACAGTACTACGTGTTGGTTGGGTTGTACGTACTTTTCTGTTCGTTGTGCGTCGCGTTGTGTTATTGGTCGACGTATTTCGCATCTCATTTTTGACTGACTCATCGGTGATCGCCTTGCTCGTTGAGGTATCTGGAGCAGGTAAAGCAACACGGATGCTGTCACTGAGCTGTTTTGCTGGTGGATAAGTGAGTTCATTACTCAAATAGCGCATTTCGCTTGAGCGCATATGTTGCAATGCTTCATTGGCAATTTGAACACTGGCTAAAAAAGTAACATCCGTTAAAGTAGCACCGCGTACATTTTGCTCTTGTAACTGCGTTGCCAGTTTTAAAGCATTCATCGGTTGCTTTAATTCATACATACGCATTGCTGCTTGAGCCAATAAATCGTTTACACGCGAAGCATTATCTTTGTCACAAACTTGTTGATAAATATCTAATAAAGCATGATCCGTTTGGTTTACTGCCAACGGATTCTGTTTTAGACATTTACTTTTTAACTTAATTGGTTTTATTTCTTTATCATCAGCAAAAGCCGAATTACCGATTAAACCTGCTGTTATACAAAGAATTGATATTACAATACCTTTTTTCAAAATATGCCTCGTCATTATTTAACTTATAATTGAAGAGCTGACAATTATTGTTAAAAAACCCTCTTACTCGTCAATTTTTGTACATTTACATCATTTCCGCGAATTTAACAAAAAAAACACATACAAAGTCAATACTAGTTACGTTTATTAACATTATTAAATTTTAATGACAGACATTCCTGTAAAAAAAAAATTTAAAACTGGTGCATTTTTTGTTTAAAAGTGACATTTTTTGTTGTAGAATAATCTGTATACTCGAGCAGAGTTATGTTAAGTTTTTGATTTTATTCAAAAAATATTTCTAGCAAAAACAACCATACCAAGTTAGAAGTTAGTAAATAGCACTTGGTATTTAAAAATTACTGTGAGTAATAAATGAGTAACTTAAAAGTTTTAATTACAAAACTATCAGCTCCTACTCGTACTGCATTAGAAAAGTCTGCAAACTATTGTATTAACCAATTAAATTATGAAATTGAGATTGAACATCTATTCGTTGAATTATTAAATCAAAACATAGTCAATGATTTACACATTTTATTAAAAAAAAATAATATCTCTGCTGATGCCTTAATTACTGATTTAAAAGAAACCATTGCTTCTTTACCTAAAGGTAATACCCGTACGCCCATCTTTGCAAAATCAATCATTCGGTTATTTGAACAAGCATGGTTACTCGCTTCTGCAGAACAAACGCCTTTAATACGTAGTAGTCATTTATTGATAGCATTGTTAACTGCGCCCGATTTACAACAAATCGCATTTAGAGCATCAAGCTTATTTGAACGTTTTCCAATCGATACAATGAAACATAAGTTTCTCGATATTTGTGAAAAAAGTAGCGAACAACCACAAACAGAAAACACCTCGAACAGTACTGAACAAACAACAAACACTGAATCTACTATCACGGCTGCAAAAACACCTGCCCTTGATCAATACACGATTAATCTGACTGAAAAAGCTCAAAATGGTGGTATCGATCCTGTTATTGGTCGAGAGTTTGAAATTCGACTCATGCTGGATATCTTGATGCGTCGTCGTCAAAACAATCCAATTTTGACGGGTGAGCCTGGTGTCGGTAAAACAGCAGTTGTTGAAGGATTAGCTTTAAAAATTGCACAAGGCTTAGTACCTGAAGCGCTCAAAAATGTACAGCTGCATAGTTTAGACATGGGTCTGTTACAAGCAGGTGCAAGCGTTAAAGGTGAGTTTGAAAATCGTTTAAAACAAGTGATTCAAGAAGTACAAGCCTCTGCTCACCCAATCATCTTATTTATTGATGAAGCACACACCATGATTGGTGCTGGTGGGCAAGCAGGACAAAATGATGCCGCAAACTTACTCAAACCCGCATTAGCACGTGGTGAATTAAGAACCATTGCAGCAACAACTTGGGCTGAGTACAAACAATACTTTGAAAAAGATGCAGCCCTCAGCCGTCGCTTTCAGGTGGTCAAAGTTGAAGAGCCAACCGAAGAAGTGGCGATCGATATGTTACGTGCCATGATTCCAGTGATGCAAAGTCACTTCAATTTACATATTGAAGATCAAGCCATTATTACTGCAGTTCAAGCCTCTCATCGCTATATCAGCGGTCGCCAACTCCCAGATAAAGCAGTGAGCGTACTCGATACCGCTTCTGCCCGTGTTGCTTTAACCCAGAATGCACAACCTGTAATTCTGGATCAACTCAAAGCACAACAACATAATCTTAAATTAGAACATCAAATTATTACCCACGAACATCAACAGTTCCCGATCCATCATGAACGGTTAGATGATCTTAATCAGCAACTTGCAAACTTAGACAAAGAAATTCAAGACACTGAAACTAAATGGCAGCAAGAACTAGCGCTGGTTAAACAAATCCAGCAATTGAATGCACATACAGAACAGGACAATAAGACACAAATTGCTTCACTAAGAGCGGACTTAGCACAATTACAAGGTCAAACACCTTTAGTATTTGAACGTGTCAATGCACAAATCATCAATGAAATCATTTCAGATTGGACAGGTATTCCAGTTGGGAAAATGGTGAATGATGAAATCAAACAAATTCTAAGCCTTGAGGACAAGCTTGGCGAACGCGTCATGGGTCAAGATTATGCGCTCACTCAATTGGTACAAGGCATTAAAACCTCTAAAGCAAAATTAGAAGATCCTAACAAACCACAAGGTGTGTTCCTATTGATTGGCCCAAGTGGTGTGGGTAAAACTGAAACTGCCCTTGCTCTCGCTAATGAGCTGTATGGCGGCGAAAATCACCTCATCACCATCAATATGTCTGAATATCAGGAAGCGCATACGGTCTCATCGTTAAAGGGTGCCCCTCCTGGCTATGTCGGCTATGGTCAAGGCGGTGTTCTCACCGAAGCCGTTCGTCGCAATCCTTATAGTGTCGTGCTATTAGATGAGATTGAAAAAGCACATAGTGATGTTCAAGAATTATTCTATCAAGTCTTCGACAAGGGAATGCTTGAAGATGGCGAAGGTCGTGTGATTGACTTTAAAAACACCACAATCATTCTGACCTCTAATACAGGCTCAAGTGCAATTATGCAGGCATGCTTAAATCAACCTGTAGAAGAATGGCCACATGCCGAAGACTTAATCGAACATCTAAAACCAAGTTTATATAAGCAGTTTAAACCAGCCTTTATTGGTCGTATGCGCATTGTGCCTTACTTCCCACTGCATGATGAGTTATTGGTTCGGATTATTAAACACAAGCTTGGGAAAATTGTTGATCGTATTGAAAAGCAGTATGCAACCAAGGTTCAGTATTCTGATGATTTAATCGAATTATTGTTAAGCCGTTGTACCGAAGTGGATAGCGGCGCACGAAATGTGGACAACATCCTCAACTCAACCGTCCTTCCTGCATTGGCAACTGAAATTTTAGTGGCTCTCGCGGAACATAAGTTACCAAAACTAATTGTGATTGATACTAAAGATGATGAAATTACCTATCAGTTAGATCCAGTTGAGAAAGTAACCAAGAAACGTTCAACTAAAAAAACCAAAGCTGAAGTGTAAATTTTAAGATTGAGCCAAATTTGTGATGCATATGGATATTTTATCTTTACTAACGCCTATTAATGAGCAGTCACCTTGTGGTGAGGATTACTCATTTTCAAATGAGTTTCATGCGATTAAAAAAGCAAAGACCCAAGATGATGTACTGCTTGATCAAGGTGACTGGGTCACTGAACCTAAACAGGCCGATTGGGACTTTGTTGCAACGACATCTATAGATTTACTCCAATCGAAAAGTAAAGATATCCGTTTACTCACTTGGCTCTCAGAAGCTTGGGCAAACCTTTATGGTTTTGCAGGAATTTCCAAAAGTCTCGAGCTTAGCCATCGCTTATTAGAACAATATTGGTTAACCCTACACCCTGAAGTTGAAGATGAGGATCTAGATCAACGTATTGGCTTATTACAGGGCTTGATTAACCAACTGCCGCTATTGATCAAAAAAGTTTCTTTGATCAATCATGCGCCTTATTACCATTTGCTCGACTACGACAACTTTCTTTATCACGAGAATATCCGTCGTAAACAAAGCGATGATTATGAGGGTTCAAGTGGTTCGACAGAATTAGAGCAATTCGAACAAGCCTTATCAAATACAGATAAAAATTTTCAGCGTCAAAACTATCAAAGTTTTAATGAGATCCTACAACAATGGGCAACATTGAAACAGGTTTTAGATGGTCTGCTTGGTTTAGACTCGCCGAGTTTTGCGGCAATCGATTCAAGCTTAGACACCATTCATATCACACTGAAAAAGATTTATAAGACCGATTTGTTTGAGCAACCGACTCAAACTGTCATTACTGAAATCGAAACATCGACAACGCCGATGGTACAACCCGTGACGACACAATCTTCTGCTCCCCAAAACCAGCTGTCTTTCCAGCCACAAGTTCAATCGCATGTCGAAAATCGCGAACAGGCAATGCGGGTATTGCAAGAAATTGCCACTTATTTTCAAAAGAATGAGCCGCATAGTCCTGTCAGCTATATGCTGCAGAAAACCATCAAGTGGAGTCAAATGCCGTTGCATGAATGGCTAACCCAAGTGATTAAGGATGAACATCCTTTACAAATGCTACAGGACACCCTTGGTGTTCAGCCAAAGAATGAATACGAATAATTGTTGGTAAATAAATATGTTTAAAGCAGAAAAGATTCTTTGGGGTGAAGGCTTATTTTTACGTCCTCAGCATTTCCAGATTCAAGACACCTACCATGAGCAACGCTTGAATCATACGATTCGAGCAATGATTCCACATGCCTACGGTGTGCAGAAATTAAAGTTCGATGAAGTTCAACTTTCTACTCATATTCTAGCTTTGCAAGAAGTCGAAATCATTTGGCAAGATGGTGAAATTTATCATGCGCCTGCACAAGACTTATTGCCAGAACCATTGTTATTAGATGACCTTAATCTACAAGGTGAAATGACGGTTTATCTGGCACTACCAATTTTGCAGGCCAATAAGAAAAACATTGCTGATGAAACACGCTCAGTGTCTAGTCGTTATCATAACTATTTGACTGAAACACATGATCTGTTTACTGATGCTAGCCCTGCTGAACTGAATTTGTTACGTCGTCGTGCCGAATTCAAATTGTTAGAACAGCATATTCAACCTAGTCAAAATTTAGATGGCTTCTTATATATTCCAGTCGCCAAGATTAAGCGTCAAAGCTCAGGTCATTTTGAGCTGGATAATAAGTTTATTCCACCTATTTTACATATCGCGGCTTCTGAATCTTTAATTAATAATTTAAAGCGTACGCTCAACGTTATTAAGGCAAAAATTAAAACCATTCAAAGCAACAATCGTGAAAATGAACAGAAACTCATTGAATTCCGTTCGGGTGATATCGTTTCGTTCTGGTTAATCAATGCTTTAAATACGGCTTATGCAGGCTTGAATCACCTGTTGCAATATCCATTGATCCATCCTGAGCGTTTATTTTCAGAATTATTGCGTTTAACTGGATCTTTACTGACCTTTTCGACTGCGTATGATGTGGATCATTTGCCACAGTATAAGCATCACCAATTACAAGACAGTTTCCAACAGCTTGATCTGATTCTAAGAGATTTATTAGACACCATTATTTCGAGCCGTTATTTCAGCATTGCTTTAAAAGAAACACGACCATCGTATTGGGTTGGTAGTCTTGAGTCTGACAAAATTACCCGTGACACTCGTCTCTATATTGCGGTTTCAAGCAGCATGATGCAAACCCATGAATTGATCCAGATCGTTCCATTGCGCTTTAAAGTGGGTAGTACAATTGATGTAGAACAACGTGTTATTGCCGCTCTTCCAGCGGTTCCACTCCATCATTTAATGCAGGTGCCAACTGCAATTCCAGTACGTTCTGGTGTCAGCTATTTTGAAATCGAACCACATCACGAATTGTATCAACGTATGCTTGAGTCAGAATCTATCTGTGTCTATGTACCAGCTGGATTCCAAGATATCAGTATTGAACTCATTGCCGTAATGAATAGTTAAGAGAATCACAATGACTCAACCAACAGGCATCCCCTCTTTATTTGATGATGGAAAAATTGGTTCAGGCTTCCCTACGTCTGACCAACCACAAAATAAAGTGCAAGCGACTAACTTGATTGATCTATTACATGATGGGTTCTATCTGGTTTTTTTACTTCGCAATCGCTATATACCTGCAAATCCAACTGATTTTCGTGAAAAAATTGTCGATTTATTGAACCGATTTGAGCAACAAGCCAAACGCTTACAATTTTCTGCTGATGATATTCACGACGCCAAATATGCATTTTGTGCCTTGATTGATGAAACCATTGCGACGCAACAGGATGCTGCCTATTTTAACTTACAGAATTCATGGCTGATTAGCCCATTGCAATTGAGCCTGTTTGGCTCTCAACTGGCGGGTTATCGTTTTTTTGAAATCTTGGAACAACTGCGCAGTCGTGGCAAAGACCGCCTAGCATCACTTGAGGTTTTCCACTACTGTCTCTTACTCGGTTTTCAGGGCAAATACCGTCTGGAATCTGTAGAAAGTCTAAATCACCTCGTGGCTCGTGTTGGAGATGAAATTGATTATCTCAAAGGGAAAAAAGCAGCATTTTCTCCTTTTGCCGCAATTCCTGACCATATTAAACACATTATTCATCACGAGTTACCCTTTTTCTGGATTCTAATCTTCTTGCTCATGTTTGCTGCACTCACTTTTGCAGGCTTAAAGTTCATGCTATCCAAACAGAATCAGAGTGCTTTAGCTCCTTATCAAAATGTGATTTCAGCACCTGCTGAAGAAGCACATATCACCATCCATTTGCCTTAGTTGATAACGTATGACTCAGGAAAGAGCAACTTCTTTACGCATATTACAGACCAATAAGAAAAAAACCTTATCGCCTGTCATTTATTTACTGATTGGATTTCTTTCAGGAGTTATCTTTGCAGCACTGGTTTTCTTTCTCTTATTTGTTACCGACTCGAGTAGATCCAATACAGCTACAACGCAACCAGAGCAAGCTGTAGAAGAAAATAATCCTGCTCAAGCCCATAATACCAAAACGACAACTCAAAGCTCAGAGGAAACGACAGCTAGTCATCATGAAACAGCCGAATCGGTAGAGGATAATAATTTCACTCAACCCGGTAGTAATGATTTAAATAAATTCTTCCAACGCACACCTCCAGCAGCTGCACCAACACCGACTGGACAGCACGTTTCCCCTTTTGCCAATGAGCCAAATGCAAAATCCACACAAGTTGTAGCGCCAACCAAACCTGTTTCAGGGAAGAATGAAGCAGTCCCTGCGGCAACAAATAAAGTGGTTAAAACTGCTCCTCAAACAACAAAGACTACAGCGCCTGCTAAAACACCTGAGGTAGAAGCGGAAGCACCTGAGGCAACGGTACAAATCAAAGTCACACAAAAGCCTTTTGCTGTGAATGAACTGCAATAAAGCATGATTTTTCTTATTTTCTTTTGCTTTGTCGCTGTCGCGATCGGATTAACCCTGCTCATGTCATATGAGCTGCGTTATAAATGCAAGCAGTTGTTGCAATCATTACTTCCAAGTAGCAAAAAGAAAATTGCCAATGCGATGCAGTTTGCAGAGAATATGCATCAAGCGGCCTCGCCAGAAAAATTACAATCGCATTGGCACTTACAACAATGGTGGATTTTAATTGCAGGTTTCTTTTTATTCGCCAGCATCCTGATTTTTGCGTTTACTCGCCCAATCAATTCCACACGAATTGAAGCTGAATATTTAAAAGAAACTGATCCGCAAATTTATACGCTACTCAATGGTGAAATGCTGAGTCCACCACCAGAAGTCGATGCCAACTTGATTGAAGATGCTATTGTCGAAGCAACTCGGCTTGAACAGGCCTATCAAGCCCAGCATCCAACAGATCCGAGTATTAATGCATCTCAAATTGAGATTCCACTTACACATTCACATGGTAGTTTTGATGTATCCATGGTAGATCGTAAATGGGACAAAATTAATCCTCGCTATAAGCAACGCCTACTGATGGTATTCAAAATCATGAAAGAACAGCACGGTTATGAGTTGGTGTTACTTGAAGGTTACCGCAGCCCAAGCCGCCAAAATATGCTTGCAGGGAATCCAAATACAACCCGTGCCAAAGGTTATCAAAGCTATCACCAATTTGGTTTAGCTGCCGATGTTGCTTTTAAACGCAACGGTAAAGTCGTTATCTCAGAACGTGACCCTTGGGCAATGCGTGGTTATCAACTCTATGGGCAAGTTGCTGAATCCGTTGGTTTAACTTGGGGTGGTCGTTGGAAATCTATTCAAGATTATGGTCATACCGAATACCGTATGCCAGGCTTAAGAAAAACCAAAGAAATGGCTGAACAACTCACTGCAGAAGGACAATTAACCGCCCGATCAGATGAGTCTTAAAAACAGATCTAAAGTACAATTAAATTAAATAAAGCCTATCTTTATAAATGGATAGGCTTTATTTTAATATCAAATTAGAATATTTCAATAAAATATAATTCACACTAAAATTAAAAAAATCTTAATCCACAACAGATATGGGAACTGTTTTTTTAACTTTAAAAATAAACTCCTTAAATATTATATTCATTCCTAATACCAGCATAAAAGCAATCACAAATGATCCAAGTACATCGAAAGGGAAATGGACACCAATATAAATTCTGGACCAACCTACAATTAAAGCCAATAGCAATGCTGCACTTCCAATTTTTCGATAACCAGACAGTAGATATGCAAATGCAATCGTTGCTACTGTCAAGGTATGCTGGCTTGGAAATGAAGAAGATGAACCATGTCCTGTCAGGATGTGTCCGATTCCCATGTCAAAAGGACGTGGATGGTAGTAGACCGAATGAATGATCTGAGTCACGAGTAATGAAACAACGATGGTGATAAGCATCTTGATAAACTGTACTCGGTATTTTTTATCCTTAAAAAACAATGAAGCAATTAAAAATACAAATAATACTGCAATTAAATTATGAGATGCGAATAATGCAGCTTTATCTAAAATAGGATTTTGAGTTGCAGCTGAGTTAATCCAATTAAATAAGCTGATATCGATCGTTTCAATTGACATCGTCAATCGTTCCATGATTATTTGACGATGTGAATATAAAAATATCAGCTTAAAATAAAATTAAATACGCTTAAAAACCAAACAAAATTACAATTTAGTTTTAAGTCGCTATTAATAAAAAAATCCTAAATTTGATCTACCCTTCAATTGGAATGAATTATGGATAACAAAAATAGGCTACCCGAAGTATTAAGCAAAGTGCCTGAAGTGACATTGCTGTTCTGGATTATAAAAATTGCAGCAACAACACTCGGTGAAACGGCTGGTGATGCTTTATCAATGTCGCTCAATCTGGGCTATATCTTAAGTACATGTATTTTTTCTATTATTTTTATTGGCTTTGTTTCACTGCAAATGAAAGCCAAAGAGTACAAACCCTTCTTATATTGGGCAACTATTATCTCAACCACAACACTGGGAACCACCATTGCTGATTATGTCGATCGCTCTCTAGACATAGGCTATCTCGGAGGGAGTATTATTTTACTCACCCTACTGCTTAGCTCGCTTGCGATCTGGTATTGGAGCTGTGGCAATATTGCGGTGAACAGTGTGCAGTCTGCAAAGACCGAAGCCTTTTACTGGGTCACCATTATGTTCTCTCAAACCCTAGGAACAGCGCTTGGTGACTGGACAGCAGATACCCAAGGACTAGGTTATACAGGGGCTGCCCTGATCTTTGGTTCATTACTGCTTATCTTGATTGTCTTGTATTATTGGACCAAGATCTCTAGAACATTTTTATTCTGGTCAGCTTTTGTTTTAACCAGACCTCTCGGTGCGGTCTTAGGTGACTTCTTAGATAAACCCCTTGATCACGGCGGATTGGATTTAAGCCGATTCGGTGCTTCTTTTGTATTATTGGCTTTTATCCTTGTTTGTTTAGTGTTTTTTAAATCCAAACCGGCTTCAACAACACATTAAATCTTTCGCTAATCCTCTTCGTTACACATATAGAAAAGGGACAAGAAAAACTATTTTCTTATCCCTTTTAGTGATCACTTATAAATGATTAGCTATGTTTCCAAGGTACTGCAGGTGAGCCAATCCATGCTGATTTTGCAGGAATATTCTCTCCTTTCATTACCAATGTCAGTGGACCCAATACCGCATGGTCAGCCACATTGGCATTGTATAAAATGATACTACGCGAATTCACTACCACATCACTGCCGATATTGACTTGACCAATTTTCATGATGCGGTCTTCAAATAAATGCGTTTGTGGCCCAGAGAAGCTGTTAAATTCTGCACGGTCTCCAATCTTCACACAGTCAAATTCAGTGATATCGGCGGTATCTAGATATACATCCTTACCAATCCCAACACCTAAAAGACGCAAGAAGAAAGGCAACATCGGTGTCCCTCTTAAATAATTCAAGAAGTTCGGAATCGCAACAGATTCATAGAGACTGGTAATGCCTTCACTGAGCCAAACGAACATGGTCCACATCGGTGCTGAACGTGGTTGATAACGTCCAATTAAAGCCCATTTCAATACGGTCACGATGACAAAACAACCCACGCCGTATAACAATCCAGCCATAGTTAAAGCCAATAGCCCCATCGCAATACTATAGTCATTAATGACATCAATCACTTCTAAAACAATCATATAACCTACACCAATGGCGAGTGCTGTCGGTAATACAATACGTAAACCCTCAATCAAGCCTCGCATAAAACGGCGTTTGATACTTGGTTTAAAGGTAAGATGATCTGGATATTGCGCTGCTGCTTCACGCGCTGGCAACAATAAAGGTGGCGAACCGAACCATGTCTGACCTGAATACATTTCTCGGTTATCTGGCGTTTTTGATTGCACACCAATCAAAACATTATCCGGTAATACCGTACCATCCGCGATATAGGCACTATTCCCAACAAAGCTACGATTGCCAATTTGAGTCGATTTCAACGACATCCAGCCGCCTTTAATTTCTTCATCACCGAGCATCACCGCATCTGCAATAAAACTTTCTTCACCTAGAGTCAGCATTTCAGGAATTACACCTGTGGCAGTCGAAATTTCTGTATTTTTACCTACCTTTGCGCCCAACATACGAAACCATGTCGGAGCATATATGGTGGCGAACAAACCATGTAAAGTCTGTAAACTGGTCTCTAAAATCTGAGCTGCGAACCATTTACGATAATAAGTACCACCATGTATGGCATAAGTGCCTGTCTCTAAACGTGGTAATACAATCTTACGTATAGCCGATGAAATCAATGCGGTAATGACCATCATCATGGCACTGGCAGGAATGGCAAGGATGAAATAATACAGTGCGGTTTGAATATGGTTATTCGGATCAATATTAAACACATTGACATCTAACCAATCCACTAACAAGAAACTTGGGAAAATCGGAATAAAGAACAAACAGGCAATGATTAAAGCACTGACACTGTAATAGCCATATTCAGAAAATTTGCGCACTAAAGATAATTTTGGTCGTGCAGCTAATGATTCCAACTCATCAATATGGCCTATTTTTTTCGCTGGTGTTCCTTCCCAAATTTCACCTGCGGGTACCGTAGTGCCATATTCAATTGAGGTTAAAGCATTGACATGCGCTTGCGGTTCTAACACGGTATTTTCTTCCAATACTGCATAAGAGCCCACATAACTGTCTTTTTTGAGTTGGATTGAACCCAATACGAGATGTCCGTGCTCAACCTTGGCATTTTCCAGATTTACATTGGAACCAATACTGACCCCATCTTCAATCTGTAACAACGATGGCATCCGGATATGCACTGAGCTAATCGTGACATCATGCCCAATTTTTGCCCCAAGTGCTTTGAGATATAAATTCAGTAAGGTTGAACCAGAGAGTAGATATACAGGTGAAATACTGGTGATCCGATCAGCTAACCACCAACGGAAATAGGTCATTCCCCATAATGGATAACGACCTGCGCCAACCCCTAACATCAGTAACCGTTTTACTGTAATTGAAACTGCAAAACTGGCAATAATCACACTGATATACACCAGCAAAGACAACGCGATCGCATAAGGAATACTATCTCGTGTGCCGCCTGTGAAATAGTGATAAGTAAAGAATGGTGCCAACCATTGCAGAATATTGATCGAGATCAATACAGGGATCGTCACCGCCTGTGCAATCCCACACAGCCATTTATAAGCCTGATTACGTGGATTATCTTGTCCAATCTGCCGATCAAATAAGGAGGGTTCAGGTTGTTCTAACATTAAAGCTGCAATCGCGCCGACTTTTCTGGCCTGATATAAGCTTTGAATGGTCAGATGGCTATATTGAGGGTGTTCACGTAAATTCGAGATCAATACCGCAGCGAGTAAGGAATGGCCTCCGAGATCATCAAAGAAATCTGAGTCTAACTTCATTGGGATATTCGGAAATAAACGACCTAGAATCTCAAATAAAATCTGTTCAGCTTCATTCTGTGGCTGGTCAGATTCACTCCGATCAATCACACTGGTTAATGGGCGAGCTTTCAATGCCTTACGGTCAATTTTCCCAGACAACAACCGTGGCACTTCCTCAATAATTTCAAAACGATTAGGCACCATATATGGCGGTAAGCGTTGGCTCAAATGATGTCGAAGCTGTTTAATCTCAATGCTTTGTTTTGCCTCCAACTCAGGTGCAATGAAGGCAATCAACTGATCAATACCATCTTCCGCTCTTAGGATGACTGCTGCCGTACCAATTCCATCAAGATCGCATAGCGCTGCTTCAATTTCACCGAGTTCAACTCGGAAGCCTCGGATTTTAACCTGATCATCGGCACGACCTAAACAATGCACCTGACCAAATTCATCAATTTTGGCCAAGTCTCCAGTGCGGTACAAGCTGATTTCATCCTCATTATTTGCCCAAGGATTCTCAATAAATTTATCTGTAGTCAGATCAGGGCGTCCGAGATAGCCTGGAGCTACACTGGGGCCAAAGATACACAGTTCCCCTGTTTCACCTTGTGCCAGAAGTTCCCGTTCCGCATTAATGACCAACATGCCATAGTTGGGTAAGGGCTTGCCGATGGTGACCGGTTTGCCACGCTGCAACAGTTCCAGACTGGCAGTGACTGTGGTTTCGGTTGGTCCATAGGTATTAAACATTTGATGGTGTGGTAAGGCCCAACGTTCCACCAATGAATCAGGGCACATCTCCCCGCCCAGATTGATGATGCGTAAATTCGGAACATCTTCAGGAAATAAAGCCAGTAAAGTCGGCACAGCATGTAATACGGTAATCTGTTGCTGTTTCAATGTTTGGCAGAGTCGCTCTGGATCACTGACTAAGGATTTTGGTGCAATCCACAAGCTTGCGCCGACGAGGTAAGACAACCAGATTTCTTCAAAGGACATATCAAAAGCAACCGAGAAACCTTGATAGACCTTATCCTGCTCTTGAATCCCTAAAATACTGTTTTCACTACGTAGGAAATGACAGATATTCTTCTGGGTAATTACAATCCCTTTCGGCTTTCCTGTCGAACCCGAGGTATAAATAATATAGGCAGGCTGTTCAGGTGAGGTTTTGGCTAATTCCACAGTCTCATGCAGTGGTCGCTGCAATTCAGTATTGGTCCATTTCGTTTGTGGGACTTCTTGTAAGTGTTCATACCATTCATCACTGGTAATCATCCCCACTGCAGTAGCATCTTCAAGACAGACGGCAATTCGGTCTGCAGGTGTATCCATATCAAATGGTAGCCAAGCCGCACCACTTAAACAAATGGCTAACTGTGATTTTAATAATTCAATACCACGAGGTAGCCATAAACCAACAATATCACCCGCTTTAATTCCTTCCAGGGTCAGATGCTGTGCCATCAATAAAGCTTGTTGATATAACTCGCCATAGCTCAACGTTCGTTCAGCTTCAATCAGGGCGACTTTTTCAGGAAATGTTTGTGCTGTTTCAATAAAAATATCAGCAAGGACTTCATGCTGTAAAAATTCTGGGTGGTGCTTACCACGAATAATATTTTTTGCGCTCATCACACATTGATTCATTTTTATGCTCTCTTTAATGTTTTGATTTAGCCAAAGACGAAATGAGGTATTCGTTGGTAAATTAAAGAGAGCAACTTAAAACAACATTAAACTGTGATGTCTGAATAAACAATAAAACCTGAACAGAACAAAAGTGATCAATCTGACCACTTTTTATTCAAATTATGAACAAATTACCCCATTTATGTTAGGTGAGGTTTTTGCATCTAAGGACACAATTGACAGCGCCATTGCATCAATAACTCGACTCAATGAACTACTCGCACCACTCACAATATCTTGTATCTGATTGTTCTTACCTGATACTGGCTGAGTAAACGTCATACGGCATGCCAACTGCTGATTTTGGGTTGAGTTCTGATCTAAGGTGATATTCGGATCATTACGTTTAATGATCCAGGCAACAGAAACTTCAACATTTTTGTTGGCGATATCGGATGTATTAATAATATCAAAATGTGAAAAATCAGTTGCAACCCGATAAGACACCTTGCCGCCCACCATACCGCTGTTATAACGATCAACCGCACCAAGTTTTTGCTGTAAACCTGCAGACAGGTTATCTCTTAATTCAGCCCCAAGCGTAGACGTCCAACGCTCGTTTTCCATAATTTTAGATTTACCCGCTGCATCCTGTATCACGATAGGCGCACGATTGATACGATCTGGCAATCCAACAGGCAATACTTCAATGACTCTGACCTTTGAACTTGGCAATGGAGAAACTTTGCTTGCCAAGGTGTAATAGTTCGGTGTGGGAGAACCCGAACAAGCTGTGAGCAACACCGCAGCAGATAAGATGCTCACGCTGCTGAGCACTCCTGCTACAGCAGATGAATGTTTAGCGATGATTGTTCTTATCATTTGTTTGCCTCTGCTTTTTTACCCCGAATCAATGATTCAGGATGCTGTTCAATATAATCAGCCATTAATTGTAAAGATGCCGCAGCTCGAGTCATTTGCTGCAATGCTTTACGGACATCCTGCTGCATCGGTGCATCACTGGATAAAATGGATTCACTCGATTGCATGGTTTTACGCACATCATTCAGCGTCGCTTGTAAACCAGGTGCGACTTTGCCATCCAACTGTTTTACCAGTTTGTCAGTCGACTCAATGGTGGTGTTCATATTATTAAGCGTCTTACGAACATCTTGTCCAATTTCTTCGAGTGGGAACTTACTCACTTTATCCGCGATTTGTGAAACTTGTGCCTGTAAGCCACTCAACTCTGTTGCCGTGGTTGGTACTTCAACACGTCCATCTGGTCTCGTGATTAAAGACGCGGCTTTGGCTTTTGGAAACTTATCAAAGGCAATATAGTTCTGACCTGTTAATAAATTACCTGTCCGCATCTGCGCACGCCAACCTCTCTCGATAAAGTATTTAAAAATTTCGCCATCTGGATCAAGTTCTTTGCCATGCGCTAAACGCGATGGATAAATCACTGCATCCACGCGCATTCTTAAATGCGTATAAGACTGATCAAATTCGACGTTGATTGCTTTGACATTACCAATCTCAATGCCCATAAAGTCAATTGGTGCACCCGCGGTTAAACCACGAAGTGAATGATCAAAGTACATAATAATTGGACGCGGCTTACCATCAGGCTCCTTCATCGCCTCTTTGCGAGAGTCTGATAAAGTAAAATAACTATTGTCTGGTGCAATTGCTCCAGCAGAATTTTCTGGATAACCAAAGGCAATACCACCCGCAATAATACTGGCCAGTGATTGCGTATCCAGATTAAATCCTGATGCATTTAAGGTCACATCAACCCCACTGGCCTGCCAAAAACGCGCATCTGTGGTTACGAACTTATCGTAAGGAGATTGGATAAAGGTTTGTAGTTCAACACTTTTCCCATCAGCTGCTAATTTATACGCTGTAATCTGCCCGACATTAATTCTGCGATAGTAAATCGGCACGCCAACATCAAGTGACCCCAAGTCCTGTGCTTTTAAGAAAAAGACCTTGCCTGGTATATCCGATGACACTACAGGTGGAACTTCAAGCCCAGTAAAATTCTCTTGCTTCTGTTCAGCCTTCCCACCATCGACTTCAATGTATGCCCCTGAGAGTAAGGTATCAATACCCGAAATACCACCCGTTCCTACTCGCGGTCTCACCACCCAAAAACGCGAATCTTTGGCAGCAAAATTACTGGCATCTTTACGTAATTCGATTTTGGCAATGACATGAGATCGGTCATCCGAAAGATCAATTTGTCGAACCAAACCAATATCGACCTGCTTATAACGTACCGTGGTTTTCCCTGCAACCAAGCCTTCTGCTGTTCGGAAAGACACTTCAATGGTTGGACCTGTATCCAAAACCGCTTTTGCTGCAAGCGAAAGTGCGATTAAAAGCGCAACAAATGGAACCAGCCAAATCAACGCAGGTCTCCAACGTCCCTTCTTTTTTTCAGGCTCGTCGAAGATTGCATCGTTCTGCGTTACCACCGTAGTGTTTTCTTCAGAATCTTGGCTATTCGGGGTATTTTCTGACATAGTGATCTTTCTTTTATAGGTCAAAAATAAGGCTCATCGTCAATCTTAACTTTTTAATTGATGAATCGCCGTTCCTTTCAAATGATTTGATTGTTGAGCATTCGCGTGACGCGCCTTGAAATAATTGTCCCAAATAATTCTGGGGTCGAAACTGAGTGAAGCAAACATGGTCAAAACCACTACAGCACCAAAAGCAACTGCGCCAGGCCCTGCCAAAATAGTTGCCAATGACTGAATTTGAATCAATGCAGTCAGCAATGCAACCACAAAGACATCAATCATGGACCAACGCCCAATAAATTCAACAATGCGATACATCAGCGCACATTGTTCAGGGGTAAAATGCCATCTTGAGGAAGATTGCATATAGACTGAAATTAATAAAAAAATCAGAATCAATAATTTTAAAATCGGGATAAAAATACTGGCCATAAAAATAACCACAGACACCAGATAATCACTATTTTGCCAGAAATAGATCACACCACTAATAATGGTATCTTGCTGACGCCCCAACAAAGAATCTGTTACCGTCATGGGGAGTACATTGGCAGGTATATATAAAATTGCTGCAGCGACCACCAAAGCAAAAGTACGATTTAAACTTTGTGGTTTACGTGAGTGCAAGGTACTTTTGCATCTTGAACATTGAGCATGATTTTGCTGATCTGCGTGACTTGCTACAGCATTCAGTAATCCACAGCAATGACATTGAATGAGCCCAACCTGTTTTGCCCTGACATAGTTTTTGATCTGTAAATCAACATCGGAAAGCTGTTCTACAATTGAACCAATCTCGGTGTCATGGTCGTGTTTTTGCTTCATCCAAGACTCCGATCAACTTCATCCCAGATATCTTTAATCTTGACCGAAGCAATATAGACCAAAAGCACGCTCAATAATGTAAATGCCCAGAGTGCAACACCAGGAATAACGGTGACCATGCCCACAAGTTTGACCAAGGTTACCAGTACACCAATTAAAAAAACCTCAACCATACCCCATGTCCGAAACAGAAATAAGGCTCTCAGTGCCAAAGTCAAAAATTGAGGCCTGACCTTCAACACACTAATAAAAAAAAGCACATAGCTCAGCAATAACAGCTCAACCAAAGGCACAACAAAAGTTGTAATCAGAATCAAAACACCAACCAAGGCACGATCAATATGAAACATGGTCCATGCAGCACCGATTAAAGTGGTCTGAGAGGTATTGCCCTGTAGCTCAACAATGACGATGGGAAAACTATTGGCAATCACAAAAACAATCAAAGCAGTAATGACCAAGGCAAGCAAAGAAGAAAAAGATCGACTTCGACGATATAACTCCGCACCACAACAGGTGCAATATGCCCGTTCACCCGATGCAAGCTCAACCCTGCGATATATTGCATCGCATTCTTCACAACCCGCCAGTTCAGTGAGTCTGACTTGCTGACCAATCACTACGGATGGATTATTTTTATTCGCCATAAAGTCAAACTCATCACACAGATTCTTTGTTGTTTAAGAAATCGACTTAACCCATTTATACCTTTTATTTTTGCAATCACAACCACGGACTGTATTTCTTACACAATATGTAAACAAATCATCATCTAAAAGCATTCTCAATCCTATTAGTTGATGGCTTATTTAATCTTTATCAGAAAGAACAAAGCTCAAGTACGGGTTAGTCTATCACCAAGCGCACAGCAGCCCTATTATCCTACATAAAAAAGACGAATAGGTTGCAGATCACGCCTACAACCTATTCGTCTATATATTTATTTTAAATAAAAGTTTTACTTAAACGGCTTTATTTTTATAAAAAATATTGTAGCTTGCATAGCAGGCAATAATAAACAGGACACAACAGACGAAGCCCACTTGCATCGATGGATCGGTCACCATACTAATACAGGTGATCACACAGAATACACCACCTAAAATCGGGGTGAGTGGGAATAATGGTGCAGCAAATTTTAAGTCTTTGACTGTTTTACCCGATTTGATCCATTGTCTGCGGAAGTTAAATTGGGAAACACAAATCGAAATCCATACCACTACCATGGTAAAAGCGGCAACACCCAATAAATTTTTGAAAATCGTTTCAGGTGCAAAATGTTCCGATAGCAAACCTGGAATCGCGCCAAACATGGTCACAATAATCGCGATAATCGGTGTGCCTGAACGGGTTAATTTTGAAAACACCTTCGGCAACTGATTCTTTGCAGACAATGACCACATCATCCGCGATGCTGCAAATAAACCTGAGTTTGCAGCAGATAAAAGTGCCGTAATAATCACAAAACGAATAATGTCTTCCGCATATGGAATCCCAATATAATTAAATACGGTAACGAATGGACTATTACTGACACTGTTGGCATTTATACCTGCCATTTCATAAGGCAGTAATGCACAAATCACCACAATGGTACCCACAAAGAAAATCAATAAACGCCAGATCGCGGCATTGATGGCTTTAGGTACTGTTTTCGCAGGTTCTTCTGCTTCACCTGCAGCGACACCAATCAACTCTGTGCCAGAGAATGCAAAGTTCACGATCAACATGGTCGCGAAAATTGGGAAAATACCATTTGGAAACCAGCCATGTTCCGTCAACTTACTGAACAGCGGTGCAGACTCATGCCCATGATAAGAAATAAAGCCAAAGATAGCGGCTAAACCCAACCCAATAAAACAGATAATAGTCAGAACTTTAACCAAAGACAGCCAGAACTCTGACTCAGCAAATAGCCGTGTCGAACTGACATTCAAGCTAAACACCAGCCCTGCAAATAATAAGGTCCACGTCCACATGGAAATAGACGGAAACCATTCCTGCATCAGTAGAGCCGCAGCGGTAAATTCAGTCCCCAAAGTTGCAGTCCACGTTAGCCAATACAACCACGTGATCATATAGCCTGTGCCTGGGCCAATATAAGTTCTGGCATATTCACCAAAAGAACCTGAAACTGGCATTTGTACAGCGAGTTCACCTAAACACAACATCACCATGTATGCAATTACACCACCCAATAGGTAAGAGAGAATCGCACCGACTGGACCAGCCTGAGAAATGACATCGCCAGAGCCTAAAAACAGCCCTGTTCCAATTGCACCACCTAAAGAAATCATCACCAAATGACGTTTGGTCATGGCACGTTTCAATGGTTTACCCACTTCAATCTCTGCGCTCGAAGTTTCCGATAAACTGGCAACATCCTGCTGCGGTACATATTGTCCACTCAGGGCTTGGCCTGAGGGAAATGTCTTTTCGTTATTGTTACTCATACACGGTCACTCCAACTGTATTCTTATGACAACCTGTCCTTGCTGTTTCACTTTCATAAAAACGAATATCTAAACGATATTCTTTGACACGCTTTGTTCTATTGAACATCCATATTCAAACTCCATTTCATTTATTCCTTGCCGACAGTTAAACTGTTAAAACGGCGACTGTTTATTCAATTTCTTTTAAAATCAGCCCTGCTCGAAGCCCTGTTTTTACCTTAGGGTTTGGAAATAAAATCCAGACTTGTTGATCATGCGCAACATAATCCCCAGCCTGTTGTGTTGCAATCAACTCGTCTTTCTGAAAAGTAGAAAAGTTTGGTGCGTCAGCACTCAATTTGAGTTGAAAATCTTCACTTTGTTTTAAGATTGAATCCACCACCTTAAACTGTCGAATGTCGGATTTCTGTCTGATCGGCAATGCTTGATCTGCAAGAACTGCGCGCAGCATCTGGTCAGTACTGGCAAACTGGGCTAAATCATTGGCCCCAAAAGGTTTGGCCTTGCCTAGCTCCAAAGTACTACTCGCTGCTTGAAATTTTTCAGCCGTAAAATGAGTAAAGGTTTTGCCTGCGGCATTGTGATAGACCAAAGCATCCAAATCAGCAGCCTCTAGACTTTGAATAAGGAACTCATCATAAGGCTTGCTTTGATATGGAAATAGGGCAAAAACAGGCAGCAATGAGGCACGAATTGCCGTATGCAGATCATAATGATAGCGCTGTGCTTGCGGCTGACTTTGTTCAAAAAACTGTGCTGTTACTTGCTCTAAGTGAGCAGCCCGTTCGGTTTCCTGATCTTGGGCTAAGTGCTGATAGGCACCACAAAACATGCGGTTCATATCATTTTCAAGATAGCGCATCCCATGTCGAATCGCTTCAGGATTACCCAACACAAACAGTACCCGTACTGCAAGCGTTAAACGCTCGGCAAATAGGTCATGAATAATTTGGTCCAATAGCTCGATCGGTGCAGTTTCATTGCCATGAATCCCAGCAGAAAGCAGCATGGTCTTTCCATAGTTTGTCTTCGGTGTACATTGCAATAGCCCTTCACCCAACCACTGCCATGTAAATCCCGTCGTCTCACCTTGCATCTGCACAGGCATTCGTTGCGTTAAAGTCAACGTTAATAGATCAACCATGTACTTTCATCCTTAAAAGCCGTTGTTTACTGTTTATCTTTGGAAGTGATAAACCGAACCTAAAGCTAAAATTTTGGTTAACTCATCTAATGCGGTACGGCTCTCGATCAATAAACTTGGATCGGCCAAATCGTCTTGTGTTAACTCATCACGATAATGCTGATCCACCCACTGATTCAGCGTTTTGAATAATGCATCATTCATAAACAGGTTTGGATTCACCGCATTCAGTTCCGCTTCATTCACGGCAACACGTAATCTCAAACATGCAGGTCCACCGCCATTACGCATACTTTCACGTAGATCAAACACCTTAATGTCATCAATTGGCGTACCCATTTGAATCATGTCATTCAAGTAGCTCCATACCGCCTTGTTGTGACGTGATTCCTCTGGTACCACAATGCTCATGCCACCATCTGCACGGGTCAAAATCTGGCTGTTGAACAAATAAGTCGAGACTGCATCTTCAACGCTGACACGATTGTCAGGGACTTCAATCGAGATAAAATCTTGTTCGATCCCCGCCATCTTGTGACGAATTTCATTCAATGCACCAGCTTGATTTAAAAAGGCTTGCTGATGATGGAACAAGACCTGTTGATTACTCACCGCAATCACATCGTTATGAAATACACCTTGATCAATCACATCTGGATTTTGCTGAATGAACACGGTTCGTTTCGCATCTAAACGATGTAAACGAGCAATTGCCTCACTTGCTTCACGGGTTTGACGCGCAGGGAATTTCTGCGGTGCAACCGTTCCACCCAGTTGTTGCTGTCCATAAACAAAAACCTGTACACCCGCCTGATCATATCCACCACCAAGGCGGTTATGATTGGCTGCCCCTTCATCACCAAATAAGGCGGCTTCAGGCAGTGCTTCATGATGCGCGAAATATATATCATTATTGAACATCGCTTGAAGAATACGCGTGGTCGTATGGTGCTCAATTGATCGATGGAACTTATTATTTAAGTTTGCAGCGGTAAAATGCATGCGTTTGTCAGCACTATCTGCCGATGGTGACACCGTACACGAGTTGGCCGTCCACATCGATGAGGCTGAACTCAATGACGATAACAAGGCCGGTGCAGTACGCATCGCTTGGGTAATGACATCAATATCACTGCCAGTAAAACCCAAACGGCGTAACGTTGGTACATGCGGACGCTCTTGTGGGGCAAACACACCCTGCTTGAGTCCTAAATCCGCAAGGGCTTTCATTTTCTTCAAGCCTTGTTTTGCAGCCAGCTTAGGATTTGACGCGTTATTACGGTTCTTGGTTGATGCGACATTCCCAAACGACAAACCCGCATAATGATGGGTCGGCCCCACTAAACCATCAAAATTAATTTCATAACCTGACATTTTATTCTCCCTGTGTCCCGATACGAGCCGAATTACAGCACAATGCCCGGTGATAATTTTGAAGGTAAAGTAACGCTGTCACTTTCCAGTGAAGCCATAGGCCATGCACTATAGTCTGCTGCATAGAAGGCACTGGCACGATGGTTCCCAGACGCCCCAACACCACCAAATGGTGCGGCACTTGAAGCACCTGTTAATGGTTTATTCCAGTTCACAATGCCTGCACGCGCTTCAATCAGTACACGATCAAATAAATCACGCTCAGGTGAAACCAAACCCACCGCCAAACCAAAACGAGTGTTATTGGCAATGTTTAAGGCCTCATCGAAACTGTTATAGCGATAAATCGTGGTGAGTGGACCAAAGTATTCATCATCAGGGATATCGGTCACCTGAGTAACATCTAAAATACCTGCGGTCAGCAATGAACTATCGGCTTGTGGACGAGTCATTTCTAAAAGAGGTTTTGCACCCAAAGCAATCAGTTTGCTTTGCGCCGCTAACATTTGTTCTGCTGCATGTGCAGAAATCACCCCGCCCATAAAGGGTTGCGGTTCAGCATTCCAGCTTCCTACGACTAAGTTCTTCGCTACTTCAACAAAACGTTGAATGAAAGCATCACCATTGGCACCATGTTTAACAATAATACGACGTGCACAAGTACAACGTTGCCCCGCAGAAACGAAAGCGGATTGAATCGCTAAATTCACCACCGCATCAACATCGCTGGCTTCATCAATGATCAGGGCATTATTGCCGCCCATTTCCAAAGCAAGAATTTTTTCAGGTGCACCTGCCATTTGTTTATGCAAGTGATAGCCTGTATTGGCACTGCCCGTAAACAGTAAACCGTCAATTTGTTCTGCTGCTGCAAGTGCTTCACCCGTGCTGCGTCCACCTTGTACGATATTCAGCACCCCCTTTGGTAGACCTGCTTGCTGCCATAATTTTGCAGTTTCTTCAGCCGTCCAAGGCGTGAGTTCACTTGGTTTAAACACCACGGTATTACCCGCAATCAATGCAGGCACAATATGACCATTTGGCAAATGACCCGGGAAGTTATACGGGCCAAATACGGCGAGAACACCATGTGGACGATGACGTAGTGAAGCCACGCCATCTGGCATTTCAGTTTCGCTAAAACCTGTCCGTTGATGATAAGCACGAATCGAAATCGCCACTTTGCCAATCATCGATTGCACTTCGGTCAAAGTTTCCCAAAGTGGTTTACTGGTTTCTTGGCTAATCACTTCGGCCAATTGGGTTTTATGCTGTTCTAATAATCCAGCAAAACGTTCAATTGTCGCGATACGCTGTTCTAGTGGCAAACGTGCCCATGCAGGAAATGCCTGACGCGCTGCATCGCAAGCCAGTGCAACATCGGCTGGGCTTGCTTCATGCCCCGCCCAAATTTGCTGATTGCTCACCGGATTGGTTTTTTCGAATGCGCTTCCTTGTCCCTGGACCCAAGCACCATCAATTAATAATGCACCTTGTGACATTAGTTATTCTCCATTTTTTCTAATGCTAAGACACGGACTTGATCGTGTTCAGCAATATTCAGTGCCTGTGCTTGTGTTGCCGTCATATACAAAGTCTCACTTTCATCAACTTTGTTATTGACCAGCAACACGGCGTAATCTTGGTATTGGTCATTGGCAACCAAAAAATGTGTCTCAGTACTTTCGACTTGCTCAGTAAGTTTAACTTTGAGCAAGCGGCTCTCTTTCACCGCCCGTAACTCAGCAGTATTGGCTTCAAGTGTTGGCCCAGCATCGAAAATATCAACATAACCTTGATATTTAAGACCTTCTGACATCAACACTTTTGCCGCAGGCAGCGTATGTGGGTGTACTTCTGCAATCACCTCACGTGCCTCTGAACTCAGTAAGTCAACGTAGACTGGAAATCTCGGCATTAGCTCTGCAATAAAGGCTTTTTGCCCCACACCACTGAGATAATCTGCGGCAGCAAAATCCATATTGAAGAATAAATAGCCCAAGGAATCCCAAAAAGGTGACTGTCCGTTTTGATCCGAGAAACCACGCATTTCAGCAATCAATCTTTCTTCGAAAAACGAGCGGAATGCAGCAATAAACAGAAAACGAACTTTGGATAAAAATTTACCGTTTTGGTTTTTGCGATATTCAGGATCAAGGAACAAGGTACAGAGTTCACTACACCCAGTATGGTCATTACTTAAAAACAGGGTGTCTAATGTCTTATACACATTTAAGGCTTTAGAGGCGTGCACCTGTTTTGCCACACGAAAGTTGTAGAACGGTTCATTCAACCCGACCGCAACTTCAATTGCACTCACACCCACAATTTTGTGAATGCTGGTGTCTTCCAATACAAATAGATAACTTGCCTCGCACTTTTCGGATAAGCCGTCTAAAGTGCGAGTGGTACGTGTAATACGTTCAGCCAAGATTTCTTTATTTTGTGGTAAGGAAGTCAGGCCAATGCCAGACTCCCCCGCTCGTTGCGCTAAACGATAAATATCATCTAAGTCCCGATGCGCTGCATGTCGAACAATCATCATGGGTAGATGCTCACAGCAGACTTAGAGGCGTGCTAATGCACGAACAAAACGGCTTAGACCTTCATCAATATCGTGTTGAGGAATGATCAATGAAGGGGTAAAGCGCACCACATCTGCACCCGCTACTAAGGCCAATAGCCCTTCTTCACCCGCTAAGGTCACGATATTCTTCGCTTTGCCAGCATGTTCATCTTTCAATACACAACCGATTAACAAACCTTGACCACGGATTTCTTTGAACAATCCATACTCAGCATTGATTTTGTTTAAGGCATCAATGAAATATTGGTGACGTTGTTTAACGCCGTCTAACACTTCTGGTGTATTGATAAATTCAAACACTGCGCCAGCAACTGCACAAGCCAATGGGTTCCCGCCATAAGTGGTACCGTGATCGCCAACTGCATACATGTTGGCATAATGATCTGTAGTGATCATTGCACCAATCGGGAAACCACCACCCAATGCTTTTGCTGTGGTCAAAATGTCAGGTGTTACCCCTGTATTCATATAGGCATACAATGAACCTGTACGACCCACACCCGTTTGTACTTCATCAAAAATCAGCACCGCACCTTTTTCATCACACAGTGCACGCAAGCCTTTTAAGAATTCGATATCTGCTGGCAGAACGCCACCTTCGCCTTGAATCGGTTCGACAATGACTGCACAAGTATTTTCAGTGATCGCTGCTTTTGCTGCTTCAAGGTCATTAAATGCAGTGTGTTCAATACCGCCTGGTAATGGTGCAAAGTCTTGAGAATACTTTGGCTGACCACCTGCTGTTACGGTAAACAAAGTACGACCGTGGAAAGCATTTTTAAAAGCAACAATCTGGTTCTTATTTGCATTACCACTCAGCAAACCGACTTTACGCGCCAGTTTTAATGCTGCTTCGTTGGCTTCTGCACCCGAGTTACAGAAAAATACTTTGTCTGCAAAGGTGCTATCCACCAATTGTTTCGCAAGGCGTAATACAGGCTCGTTGGTATAACCATTCCCAATGTGCCATAGCTTTTGTGCTTGTTCAGTTAAGGCTTTTACTGCAACAGGATGTGCATGACCCAAGGCATTTACCGCGATCCCACCTGCAAAATCAATATATTCTTTATCGTTTTGATCCCAAAGACGTGACCCTTCGCCGCGCACTAAAATGAAATTTGCTGGGGCAAAAACGGGAACCATCCAATCATTAAAATTGCTACGTGTAATTGCGACTTCGCTCATTTTATTTACTCACTTCCTGTTTAATCTTCAGGCTTGTTAAATGCTCAACAAGCCCTTCACTTTAATTTTATAAATGACTTAACCTGGGAAAATACCGCGTTCTTTACGCGCTTTCAGAATACGTTCACATGCCAAAATATAAGCTGCGGTGCGTAAGCTACATTCCTTCTGTGCTGCCGTGTTCCAAACATCTGCAATGGCTTGGATCATCAACTTATCAAGACGTTCATTGATTTCATCCTCGGTCCAGAAGTAACTCGCCATATCTTGAACCCATTCAAAATAACTGACAGTTACACCAGCCGCGTTACAAATCACGTCAGGCACAACAGTAATGTCGCGACTGACAAATACATCATCTGCTTCTGGATAGGTTGGACCATTCGCACCTTCAAGTACGATTTTCGCTTTCAGCTTTTGTGCACGTTCAACCGTAATCTGACCTTCCAATGCTGCTGGAATCAGAATGTCCATATCAACCGTCCAGAATTCTTCGTCTGAGATCACAGTTGAATCAACAAAGCCCATCACGCCACCAGTTTCAACCACATGCTTTTGCAATGCTTTAACATCTAAGCCTTCTGCATTGAAAATGGTACCGGTATGGTCTTGTACAGCAACGATTTTTGCGCCTGCATGACTAAACAAATAAGCCGCTTCATTACCAACATTACCAAAGCCTTGCACAGCAACTTTGCTGCCCTCAATCGGTAATTTAATGCGCTCAGCAACCTGCATACCCGTTACGAATACACCGCGGCCTGTTGCACGAACACGACCCAATGAACCGCCTAGATGTACAGGTTTGCCTGTGACCACACCTGTTACGGTATGACCTTTGATACTTGAATAGGTATCCATCATCCAGCCCATAATATTGGCGTTGGTACCGACATCTGGTGCAGGAATATCAATTTGAGGGCCAATGATTGGACTGATTTCACTGGTGAAACGACGGGTTAAACGTTCTAATTCACGCGCTGAAAGTTCTTTTGGATTCACGCGAATACCGCCTTTGGCACCACCAAATGGCAGGTTCAGTACTGCAGTTTTAATGGTCATCCATGCAGATAAGGCCATGACTTCATTAAGTTCAACATCTTGGTGATAGCGGATACCGCCTTTACCTGGACCACGTGATAAATTGTGCTGTACACGGTAACCTTCAAAATGGCGAATTGAACCATCGTCCATCACGATTGGAACATCAACGATAAGCGTACGCTTTGGGGTTTTTAGTGTGTTGACAAAGTTACTGAGGTCCGCATCCAAATAAGGTGCCACTCGATCTACTTGAGTGAGAAAAGTTTGCCAAGCACTGCCATTTTGAGCCGCATATGATAAAGACATCATCTATTCCTTAATTAATCAATTGTCCCTGTTATTCACAGATTCCCTTTGTTTAAGGGCGTCCTACCCCCATCCTCCCTGATGCGCATTCAGCTTCTTTCGTGCCGAAGTGAAAATGCTTGGGGTGTTGTATAGTTATTATTATTAAGAATCAAATTGATTCACAAAATTCGTTATAATGATTAAAATGAATTATTTTTTATCAATTTGCTAATAGAAAGAATCAAAATGAACAATATCGATCATATTATATTAGGCTTACTCAAAGACAATGCCCGGATGTCGATTACCGACTTGGCAGCAAAAACACGGGTGTCACGTGCCACCGTGCAGAAACGAATTGAATATATGGAATCAACGGGGATCATCACAGGCTATACCGTGCGTTTCCGTCCCAATGCAGAAAAAAATATCATTCGGGCATGGATGAATATCATGGTAGAAGGTACGCGAGCACAGGCGGTAATTCGAGAATTGCGCTTAGAATCAGCCGTTGAGCGACTGCATACCACCAATGGTAAATGGGATATTCTGGTTGAGTTGCAATCTGATAGTTTGGAAAACTTTGATAAAGCGCTAGAGCGAATCCGAAATATTTCAGGGATTTACAATAGTGAAACCAGTATTTTGCTCTCCACCTATAAGACCTAAAAAAAGGGACTCTAGCTAGAGTCCCTTTTTAAATGAAATGGCTTAATAACTAACACGGCGATAGTTACGATATTCTGGCGTCCAGAAATTATCTTCAATCGCTTGTTTCAACACATCATTACTCAACGGTACGGCCAAGCCATCCGCCATAGCAGCTTTTGCTACTTTAAAGGCAATAAACTTAGACACCTGTTGAATATCATTGATATTTGGCAATAAATCCGCTGCGGCATTTTTCAAACGTGGTGAACAGTCTGCCAAAGCAGTACTTGCAGCCATTAACATCGAGTCACTAATATGGGTTGCGCCACATGCGATCACACCTAAACCAATCCCAGGGAAAATATAGGAATTATTGCACTGAGCAATGGCGTAGACCTTGCCTTGATAATAAATCGGTGCAAAAGGACTACCTGTTGCCACAATTGCAGCACCCTGCGTCCACTCAATAATATCTTTTGGTTGTGCTTCAACTTGTGAAGTTGGGTTCGACAACGGCAATACAATCGGATGCTTATAATATTTAGCTAAGGTTTTGATGACTTCTTCACTAAACAAACCTGCCTGCCCAGAAACCCCAATCAAGATACTTGGTTTGGCATTCTTGACTACATCCAACAAAGCAACGTTGTCACCTGTATATTCCCAAGTGCTAATTGCATTGACGGGTGTGGCAAGTTTTTGCTGAAAATCGAGTAAGTTCGGTTGTTGATCGGTCATCAAGCCGAAACGATCCACCATAAAGATGCGTGAACGCGCTTCATGGTCACTCAGACCTTCGTCCATCATCTGTCTAACGATCTGTTCAGCAATACCACAACCCGCAGAACCCGCACCAACAAAAGTAACCGTTTGATCTTTTAGCTGTTTACCTTGTGCTCTTGAGGCAGCAATGAGGGTCGCAACAGTGACTGCTGCTGTGCCTTGAATATCATCATTGAAACAGCAAATTTTATCGCGATACTGAGTCAATAAAGGCATGGCATTGGTTTGCGCAAAATCTTCAAATTGAATCAGCACATCTGGCCAACGCTGACGCACTGCCTTAATAATCTGCTCAACAAATTCATAATATTGCTCACCACGGATACGCGGCTGTTTCCAACCCATATAAATTGGATCATCAAGCAATTCTTGGTTATTGGTACCGACATCAATGGTGATCGGCAAAGTATAAGCAGGACTAATCCCACCACATGCGGTATAGAGTGACAATTTGCCAATTGGAATCCCCATGCCACCAATACCCTGATCGCCAAGACCTAAGATACGTTCACCGTCAGTAATCACAATCACTTTCACGTTTTTCTTGTTGACGTTATGGATAATTTGATCGATGTATTGGCGCTCTGGATAAGAGATAAAAATACCACGGTGACGGCGGTAGATATCCGAAAAGCGCTGACAGGCTTCACCAACTGTTGGGGTATAAATGATCGGCAGCATTTCATCTAAATGCTGACTCAATAGGTTATAGAACAGGGTTTCATTGGTGTCTTGAATATTTCGCAAATAAATATGCTTATTCAAGTCACTATCGAAGGAAAGGTACTGCTGATACGAACGCTGAGTCTGCTCTTCAATATTCTCAATATTGTACGGAACTAGACCATGCAAGTTAAAATTCTCTCGTTCTTCTTCCGAAAAAGCAGAGCCTTTATTTAACAAAGGGAGTTCTAAAAGAGCGTTTCCAGCATAGTGAATATATAAAGGTTTTTTGATTTTACTAAGGTTCACAGACATACTTTACTCTTTAGACTCTCTCTCGAATGTACAAAAAATGGATTTGCTGACGTACTTTAAAAAAGTACTTTGGCATGGGCAATAATTTACACCAATCAGAGCACAAAACCGAATAAACTGGCGGTATGTAAACCAATTCAACATTTAGTAAATAAATAGTAAACCCTATTTTGGATCACTTTTTAATCTTCTTGCAACATTTTGAATTATTTTTGCACCAACATCGCTTTAGAATTGTAGTGATATCGTTTTACAAGCTTTGCAATAGACATCTATCTCAAATAAGGAGCGGCTACTGCAAGTTATAACAATCTATCTTAAGCAGTGAAGATTTACTTTTTTAAAATCGCATGACGCCCGATCATCTGAGTTTAGTTTTCAAATCTTTTTTCTTCTTATCGTTCACCACACTACGACTAAACCCTTTAAAACCGACAAGATGGGACAATTTTGCCCTATCTCTTGCAAATGATCGTCAGTTTTATAAGATCTAAGTGAAAGCATTGCTCACCCTATAACGCTCCTTGTTTGATCATGAGCAATGCCTTCATCCATAAAAATTAAACCAAGATGGTGATACCCCCAAAATCAATTTCACCCACCCCGGAAACGAATAGACAGTTAAAATATAAAGGTTGTTTATATGAAAAAATTAGGCCTTATTCTTCTTTTTACGTTCTTTGTGTCAGCTTGTTCAGAAAAGATGCCTGAGGTTAATGATGAAAACTGTAAACGTGAAAACATTGCAAAGATCAAGGATGATTTCGCCCGAGCAAATTTCAGCGATAAGTGTTTTAGTCGCGGTACAGTGCAAGATACTGGCTCTAATAAAGAATATTAATTGGGTTTTATAAGTCCATATAAGAACTTTCTAAAATCAAAAATTTAATATGATGCTGATGTAATGATTCGTATTGTAGAAAGTCTGGATTAAACGCAATATGCATAAAAGAAAGTTCAGTTAAACCTTCTTTTATGCCCGTTTAAATCATTCAGTTGTCTTATTAAAACTGAATCTAATCTCAATGATTTCAATACCCGCCCGAATACTTTAAGCCTTATTTTTCTTGGATTTCTTGCTAAAAAAACTTAAGGCATGTGAATAATGCGTCGGTGTAATGCGCTGAATCAGATCCAGGACTTTGGCATCATTGCCAATCAAGATCCGCGCTTTATCCGCTTTCACCGCATCTAGAATGACTTTGGCCGCCTGCTCTGGTGGTGTTTTTAAAACCTTATTAAATGCCTGACTGGCTTTGGCTGGATTCATACCTAGGCTCCGAATACTGTCACTCATCCGTGCGCTATTGGCGATATTGGTACGGATTCCTCCCGGATGTACACAGGTTGCACTCACGCCATCATTTTGAAGTTTTAATTCTTGTCTTAAGGCTTCGGTAAAACCACGAACTGCAAATTTAGTCGCGTTGTAGGCACTTTGCGTCGGTTGTGCGGTTAAGCCAAACAGACTGGAAATATTAATAACATGCCCTTCGCCACTTTGCTTAAGATAAGGCAAGAACTCTTTGCAGCCATAGACCACACCCCAGAAGTTGATTTTGAAAATCCATTCCAATTCTTCATAGCTCATACCTTCAACTGTGCTGGCGAGCGCAACACCAGCATTATTAAAAATCAGGTTGATCTTGCCATGTGCCTTAAAACTGTCTTCAGCCCAGTCACGAACGGCTTGTTGATCAGAGACATCCAGTTTCGTCAAAGTGACTTTAACTGGATACCGTTGTAACAATGTCTGTGTTTCAGCCAAGCCTTTTTCATTGACATCACTCAGCGCTAAATGTGCGCCTTGCTGTGCCAATAAAACCGCCAGTTGTTGCCCGATACCAGATCCCGCGCCCGTAATTGCAGCGACTTTTTGATTAAAATTTTTCATATCATGACTCTATTTGAAGTTGATAAAAATTGGCAGCGTTTTGTCTAAACATGGCATGCAAAGCCTGATCACCATAAGGACTCAACATTTGAATATAGGCATGGATTAGGTCATTTAAACGGGTGTTCGGCTTGTCCATCGGAAAATTGGATGCAAACATGATCCGCTCTGTACCAAATACTGAGATTGCGTGCTGAATCATAGGTGTCAATAAACTCACCATCTCAACAATACTTGCTGTTCGACCCAGTTTATAGAATGTGTGTCCAAGTACTGGCATCATCAAGCCCGAGATTTTGGCATGGACATTTTTCTGTTCAGCCAAAACCGCAATATCTTGCTGCCATTGTTTAAAAATGGCATCACGCTGCGATTGTGTCATTCCCGTTTTCTTGCCCACGGCTCCAAATAAACCGACAGGTGTCGCCAGATGATCAATCACAATAGGTGTTTCAGGAAAATGCTGAGCGAGAGTTGTAATTTCATTTAATTGAGTAGAATAGCCCCAAGCATCAAAAGATAAATTCAATTTTGCCAGCTGCTCAAAACCTTTTAAAAACTTCTTGTCCTGATATAAGTGAGCTTGGTCACACCAGCGATAAATCCCCTTGTCTTGATGCCAAGCCGCCATTTTACGGATACCGCGAAAGCGTGGACTGGCCTGCTGATGGGCTTGAAGAATATCTTTGAACTTTCGATCTCTTGGATCAGCTGTTGCGACAATTGCACCTAGTTTTAGACCCTGTGCATTAAAATCTAATTGCTGAAGCCAATCCGTTTCTTCAACCACACCAAAGCCTTTGTGGTGATGCCAGTTGGCTTCGACATGAACCACACTCTCGACTGAGAATGGCGAAATGTCTGCCTGATAATGCTCAGGTAAATAAGGACGCAATGCGTATTCTGTTAAGCCTAAACTATCCAATAACGGCTTAGGCTTGACCAACCTGACCACTCGATCCATCACCCTCGGATATTTCCCCAAAGCTTTGACCAATAAGGCTGCTGAATGCGGTGTGTGATAAGGATCCCATTGATGGATATGCGGATCAATAATTGAAAAATCTAATCTTGTCATTGTTATACTCAAAGACATAAAGTGTTAAATACTGCTCATCCATAGCGATCTCTAATTGTTCTAAATAGCTTTGTTGTTTTAGCCTACTGAACAAATCATTATGAATAAAATGATTTATTTAAATATTCAGATATGAATATGATTCATTCCATGTCAGAAATGGCTGACCCATATTCGTACAATAACTATTAATTTCATAGCTTTATTAAAAACTTACAAGAAACTATCGTTCTCAACTTATAAAAATAATGTGCATTTTTTAAAAAATAATAAATGCATTATCAACTGCTTAATTTTTATTGATCTTTTCTCATCGACCAACTTCTTGTAAATAATTCTCATTTAAATATACTTTACACCCTTATTGCCGTCCTAGCCTCCCTTCAGGTTAGTTAAAACTACCTCTCTCATGCTCCAACAGCACTCATCAGGTATCTATATGTCTGCTTTCTCCCCACGCAAAAATCTTATTACTGTTGAAATTTTAAAACAAAGCAGCCCATTCCTCTTATCTTTAATACCTGTGCTGTCGTGGGCAGAAACGACCTCAGAACACCCCACACAACTCGCAACCATTAATGTGCAAGCTGAGCAATCCTCCAGTTATATTGCTGAACAAACAGCATCAACATTACGCGGCAATCAAAACAATCTAGAAAGCCCACAAACCGTAAATGTGGTGTCTAAACAATATATGAAAGATTATTTGCCAGCAAATTTGGACAATGCACTGACCCAAGTCAGCGGCATTACGCAAGGCAATACTTTGGGGGGTACTCAAGATACCGTCATGAAACGGGGTTTTGGGGATAATCGTGATGGCTCGATTACCGTGAATGGCATGCCAATTGTGCAAGGTCGCACCATGAATGCTGCAGTTGAGCAGGTTGAAGTATTAAAAGGTCCTGCATCTTTACTTTACGGCATTATGGACCCAGGTGGTGTGGTCAATGTCATTACAAAAAAACCTGAAACGACGCAAAAAACTGAATTTTCAGTGTATGGTTCAAGCTTCGCCGCAGGTAAAAATGGTTTAGGTGCAAGTCTGGATACTACGGGTGCAATCAGTGACAGTAACTTTGCCTATCGTTTTATTGCCGATCATTCCGATACAGACTACTGGCGTAATTTCGGGAATCTTAAACAGACTTTAATTGCACCATCATTGGGTTGGGATAATGGTCACACCAAAGTCAATTTAAGTTATCAATATCGTGACTTTGACGTCCCTTTTGATCGTTCCACTATTTTTGATCCTAAAACGAAACAAGCCTTACCGATCTCAAAATATCAACGCCTAGATGAAGCCTTTAACCAAATGAAAGGTGAAGCTCATTTGGCACAATTATTGGTTGATCATCAGCTTAATGATAACTGGTCAGCTCACTTAGGTTATAGCTATAACTATGAAACCTATGATGCCAATCAACTCCGTGTGACCAAGCTAAATACGGCCAACCATACGGTGACACGCCGTACCGATGCCACCTTAAACGCAGAAAGTATAGACAGTAATGCTCAAGCCTATCTCAATGGTTCGGTCAATTTACTGGGGTTAAAGCATGATATTCAAATTGGTTCAGATATCGAATACCGTAAATATTTCCGTCCAGATATGGTTCGTGGTGATAGCTCAACCTTAGATTATTTAAATCCCAAGTTTGGAACTGTTGAAGCATCTAAAAATATCGTTGCATCCGATAGCGACCAAACCGATAAATTGCATACCTATGGTTTTTATCTGCAAGATGCGATTCACTTAAATGAAAACTGGATTGCCGTACTCGGTGGCCGTTATCTGAATTATCAACAGACCGCTGGACGTGGACGACCATTTAAGGAAAATACCAATACCAAAGACGATGCTTGGCTCCCGCATGCGGGCTTAGTCTATCAATGGAATGATCAGCTGTCTTTCTATGGCAGCTATACCGAATCCCTCAAACCCTCGTCTTCAATTGCACCTTTAGGCGGCAATGCAGTCATTGATGCTGATGTCAAACCTGAGCAAGCCAAATCTTATGAAGTCGGTGCAAAATACGAGTTCAATGAGCGTATTAAAGCCAACTTTGCTGTCTATGATATTAAAAAACGTAATGTTTTAGCCAAAGTCACCAACCCATCGAGCAATGAAATTGAACTACATACCACAGGTGCCGTCCGTTCCAAAGGCGCTGAACTCGACCTGACAGGCCGTCTGACTGATCAACTTGATGCAACCCTGACCTACGCCTATACCGATGCCAAAGTCACTGAAGATGAGCTTGGTCTGCAAGGCAATCGCTTGAGTAATGTCGCACGAGATACAGCATCTCTGGCCTTAGCCTATAATTATGGTGAACTTTATAATGGCAAATTACGTTTAGGTCTCAGTGGCAATTATGTCGGTAAACGTGCCGGAGACTCGGAAAATAGCTTTGACCTGCCTGAGTATGCACTGGCCAATGCCTTTGTCAGTTATGACACCACCATTGCCAAACAAGCGGTTAATTTTCAATTTAATTTAAATAATATCTTTGATAAAACCTACTATACGGCCAGCGTTAATAATCTGGCTGATACCTAATAATATAAATATATAAGAGTAACGAGATAATTGTGGGATTTGATGGGATATTGTGAGATTGAATGGGATGAGTTTTGAAAAGGTTTTACATCCTATGAAATAGAAAAGCGGACAAATAGTCCGCTTTTTTTATTCATCGAATAAGTCAAGATTGGGGTCTTCCTGAACATTAAGCTTCTCTTCAGAGTTTACGATACTGCGAATTGTACGCAGTGTCACGCTGAATTTACGAGCAAGCTTTTCTTTAGACATTGTTGGTGCTTGTTCACGGATCGCTCTGTTGCGCATTGCAACAGTGATCGGTGTGCCCATTGGAATTTCAATGTGATCATTACCAAGCTGATCTGCAAGCAATTGAAGCTTACTCAAGCCTATCACTTGAGCAAGCTCAGAATTTACATTTAAAGCCTGACGAATTGGTATGTAGATTTTAGTACCACCGAAGGCATCAATTAAATTCAGCGCATTTTCGACCTTGATCAAACGTGCAATGAAGATGAAATTTTTAGGCATCAGGTTAATGATCTCATCGTCTGTGAAAACTTGCTGTGCATCGGTGATGTGCGGACGATAAGCCATGATCTATACCTCCTATACTTCCAAAGTGACACGCTCAATGCCGCAACGCTTGCACCACTGGCGTAAGTGATTAATGATCATGTCTGCATGTTTGCTGCTCAAAAACTGTAACGCACTCACTTCAACACGGTTTTCAACAAATTGTGCCAGTGCCTTTTCACTGCCATTTTTAACGTGACCAGCTTCGTGCAGCTGAAGCCATAAATGGCGGATTAATTTACTTTGTGAGTCACTTGCCAAGTTTTTAATATCGTCTTTATTCTTAGGTTCAACAGAAAAGCCAAGTTGTTTTAAACGATCCAGTACAGCTTCAAGCTGCGCTGGAGTTAAAAGTTTAGAACTGTCTTTACCTGTCGTACTTTTTAGAATGTCACGATATACATCATCGTCTAGACCGAGCTTTGTTTTTGCTACATGAATAAGCTTGATCAAATTCAGCTTTTTATTGAATTTAGCCATTACCAGAACACTCCTTTAGCTGCATCAGCAAGTCCAATCAAAGCCAGTGCTGCAAGACACAATGATGATCCAGCTTTAAAACCATAAGCTTTGCGTTCAAAGACTGTCTGACCAGTAATTTTTCGTGCAGACCATGCTTTTTTTGCTTCAGTACAGCAAGTCACCAAGCCGATTCCAAAAACAGCAAACAAAGCTAAGACACTCAGGCAATTCATAATTTCTGTCATGAACTTGCTCCCAACTTTTCAAATTCTTGTCCACCATTCATGGCTTGGTTGAGTTGGGCATCCTTTCCAGCTTGACAGCCAGCGTATAAATCTTTTTGGTAACGGTCAGCATTGGTATTGGTCTTTTTATTTCGATCCTTTGCTTCGCCATCTTTGATCTTGCGTTTACTTTGAATGTATTCATCAATTTGATTTAATTTATTTTCATTGGGTTTCAATGCAGAGACCTGTTTGGTTGCCTCCAACACCCAACCTTCACAAAATAGATCTGCACGTTTGATCTTATTGGTTTTGATTTTGACTCGACTTAATTGAGTTGAAATATAATTAAGGCGTGACTTTTTTAATTGGCGATACAATACATCAAATGCATAAGATGCAATCTCTGGAGCTGGATCAAATCCAATGAAAAGCCAACGATGTACTTTCTTAAATCCCAATTGTGCGGTGATCTGAATGTCATGGTTTAGCAAGACTTTACAATCCATGATTTTCGCTATTGAGTTTGCAAGTACGGCCTCAAAAACTGTTGGAGTTTTAGAACCACTACCAGCTATAAAGGCCTCTTGAATGCCGAGAAGTTCAGCATCATCTGCATCAATTTTATATTTTTCCATTAATGCTTGAGCTTGGCGTAAAGCAGTAGCAGCTTCATGTTGATTGGCTGATTTACTCAATGCCAAACACTTTTTGATTTTTTCGATAACTTCTGTTTTTTTCATGCAATCTCTCCAAGGCTAAACTTTATTTCTTCAGGTAAATTTTCAAGTTCTTCGTGTGTCAACATGGTTTCCTCGCTGCTCGTCAGTACCAGTCCACGACGACTGGCAGACACAGGCACGGATGCCTGTGTTTCGCTTAGAAGTTAGTTGGCTGTCCTACAGCACGAGTTAAGGCCATTAATCCTTGCTGAAGTTGAGTGACTCCAGTATTGATCCAACGGTCAGGTTGAGCTTTCGTTAAACGCTGATCTTCAGCAGCGTCACTATTATCGAAAGCTGTCTGAAATTGCTGGCGGACGTGGTTCGCGATATTTTCTGCTAAGACTTGTAAGTTTTCGCCCTGAGTTTTAATTTCATTCAACAAATCAACTTCTGGCTGAGTAAGGTCACGATAGCCTTTGATTTTTTGGTGTTGATTTTCCATTAGTTCACTGCCTCTTTAAGTGCTTTGCCTGCTTTGAAAGTTGGTGCTTTTGATGCCGCAATTTGAATTGCTTCACCAGTCGCTGGATTGCGGCCAGTACGTGCAGCACGATCAGTAACTTTGAAAGTTCCGAAGCCTGTAAGGACGACTTGACCACCATTTGCCAAGGTATCAATGACACCTGTTTCAACTGCCTGAAGAGCAGCTGTTGCTTGAGTTTTTGAAATACCAGCTGAAGCTGCGATGTGGTTGATAAGTTCTGATTTATTCATGGTGTATTAACCTTTTAAGTGAGTTGAGCTAGCTGTCAGAATTGCAAAAAGCACATATAAAAATTCTGGCCAGCCTGTTGTGTGTAAACTTCCTGCGATAAATCCACAGGTAACAATTGCAATAGAAAGTTCTTTCATTGCTAAGCCTTTAAATGGATGCGATGTCGAGTGAAAGTGGTAAGTAGCCACCAGTTGCGTCATCACGGTTGTAAAAGCGTAAGTAAGCTTTGCTGCCGATAATGTTGATGCTGTCCGAAATGGCTTGCATTGCTTGCTTCCACTTGGGGTGATTGATTTCATGGCGTTTTAAACCGAGTACTTTGGCTGTGCTGATTTCTCCTTTTTTATCCACATTAAATGCGGCACTGATAATGACTTTAATTTCATCGCGGCTGCCTTCAGTCCATTCCTCAAGACACTGATCAATCAGTTCTTTAGCAGCCTGAAGACGTTCATCAAAGTTGATGGTCTGTGCGATATTGCGCTGGACTTTTAAACGTCCGTCATAGCTCATGAGAGTGACATTGCCTTTATTTCCACCAACAGTTACACCGTATTGGTCAGCTGAAATGGCGCAAAAATTGGCTACATCTTCAAAACTTTGGACTTTGAAATCTTTCAAGAGTTCATGTAGTTCATTGACTTTTTCAAAAAGCTTGCGAACGGTTTGATCGCGCAATTTGTCAATTTCTTTGACGTTTGCTTCAGGAACAAATGCGCCTTGTGAGTTTTCCCAAAAGCCTTCTGGTTTGTTGTGAGTTGTCATTGTGTTGCTCCTTGAGTTGTTGGTTCTTGTGCTAATTCCGCAGCTTTTAAGCGGTCAAAGCATTGTTTGTGGGTTTCACCATCGCGTTTGTTTTGAGCGACATACGCAAATAGTTGTTCTTGTGGAATGTTTTTAAGTGCGCTTTGTTCGATCTCTTTGCGTTCGGCATTGGTTTTATTGATCAGTTCCGAAAGAGAGAAAGCTGGACGCTCATGCTTCTGGCGTTCGTGCTCAGCTTGATCCGCAGCACGCTCAGATTCGGTTTTTGTGCGTGATAATCCGTGGCGTGGAGTAGCATCTTGAGCTGGTACATATTCAGGTTTAAATGAAGTGATGACTTCATATAGATAGCCGTGATTTTTGAGTGGCAGTTGAAGCTTGCCTTGATCTCGACGTTCTAACATTGTGACGATTGCCCACACCCATGCAGCGCGTGGCGCTGGATAGGTGTGATGACCTCGTTTGATTTCCTTAGCCGTAATATCAGGCGCAATTTCGCTTATTAGTTTTGCTGTACGTTCAAAAGTCAGGTCACGACTATCAGAACGAAACATTGCCAAGTACTTGATCAATGGATGTTGTAAATCACCAGTCACGCTAAGTGCAGAAACAAATGCTTTGCTTGCATCGCTATGACCAAGCAATGCATCAAGACTGCATGTTGCTCCGCAAGCTGGGCATCTAGTTTTCATGCGTTTGCTCCTTCAGCGGCTGCGCACATGGTTTTAAAGATTTTGATTGCTAAGAAGCCGCCACCAACTGCCATACCAGCTCTTTCCATTTCAGCTGTTGGTTGTTTAGGCACAAGGACGTAATCACCACTAAGTAATTTGTCTAAATCTTTATTGAACTGAACACGTTTAAGCTCAGGTTTATTTTTTGAATTAGTTTTCATAATTAGCCTCGGAAATGTTTTTGTTTTGCTTCGAGTGCAGACTGACAACCAATACATAAAGTCACGCTGCCAAGTCTGCGTCGTTGTTCTGGAATTTCAGTACCGCATTCTTCGCAATCGAAGTAGCTTGTAAATTCCACTCGCTTTGCATTGTGCAAAGCGTGGTCAAGATCGGTTTGAGCAATATCTGCTGCTACATCTGCAAAATCAGCCATGACATGCTCCTAGAACTTTTGCTAAATGGCCGCAAATTGTGTCAATGCAGAAGTAAATGATTAGCCCAATAAGAAAAACTCGTTCTGTTGACATGGTTAGACCTCCATTACCAAGTCATCAGTAATGACTGGTGCACCTAACTCAGCCGCCACATTCATTGCACCTGTGATCAGGTTGCCAACTGCCAAAGGATATAAAAGGCTTTCGTTTTGATTTTTACGCCCAACATTGCGAGTAAGCTTGGTGCAGATAGCATCCAATCCAGATTCATCAATAAAGTCCTCAAGCTTGCGATCTATCGACTTGCAGCGGTGTTTGAGGTAATCAACTAGGCTGGTTTGTGTGAACGGTTCAAGCGTGACAATCTCACAACGCTGCACCACTTCTCGAACTTCTGGATTGTTCTCAGCAAGCTTGATTTTGAGTTCATCTTGTCCAATCAATAGGATGCCCATTAAGGGGGTGAATCCATTTTCAAGCTCAAGGAATCGCTTGAGATGCTTCAGTGTTGGAATCGGTAGGCTTTGCGCTTCTTCGATGATCAAGACATGACGGTGTCCAGCACGCATACTTTCTTTGAGTAGCTCATGTATTTGGCGAAAGCGTGCTTCAGGTGAACGTTTTGCATTGGTACTTGGTGCTAATGCCGCCAATATTGCTTCAGCAATATGTAGTGATTTAAGGGTTTTACCTTTAATGTCGTTATCTTCAGTCGCAAGTACATAAGGCTCAATCACAATGACTGGTTCACGCTCACGTTCAATGCGGTCAATCTGTCCACGACGTAAAGTAGACTTACCTGATCCTGACTGACCGACAACCGCAACAAAGGAAGAGTTTCCTTTAATGACTTGCCACATTGATTCGCTAACATAATTAATGTCTGCATTGGTGAATAATTCATCTGAACTACGGATGTTTTCAGTGAATGGGTTCTTGAACAGCTTGAAGTGTTTTTTGGCTGCTGGTGTTAGAGTCTGTTTACGTAGTAGCATAAGTTGCTCGTCCTCTGATGGGTCTGCTGCACACTCACTGTCCAAGGCTTGGTCGTTATTGGTGTGAGTCTGTGCAGTAGTTAATGCTTGTGAAATTTGATCTGATCCAATTCCTTTCGCTTCTAAAAGCTCAATGAACTTTGACTGGAATTGGTCAGGGTTCTTTTTTGGTCGTTGACCGTGATTAACAAAAATATTGACCGTTGCTGTGCTGACTCCTAGTGGTTTACAGAGTGAGCTTTGGGCAACGTTGTGTTGTTTAAGTAGTTTTTTTAATGCGCTCATGATTACTCTCCAACCACACGTAATTTAGGTTTTGTGGATTCGTTTTGGATGCCAGCAATGATTTCTGGAATGACTTCCTGTGGCACTTCACCTGTAGGGAAAGATTTTTGAAGTGCCTTATAGTGGTCGTGTGTCCAGAGATCACCGACAACACCTCGAATTTGTTTTGCTGCTTGGATTAAATTGACTGGTGCAACTTGACGACGTTGATCAGGTGTAGTCATTTGCTCACCAGCTCGTGGCAAGTAATCTGGTACTACGGTTTGATTTACATCTGCCATCGGATCGATGATGTGAGAAAAAGCGCCTTTACGTTGCTTGATGGCTTTTTCAACTTCTTCATCTGTGTTGACGTTGTATGCTTTTTGGCGAATTTCTTTACGCACTTTGTCTAGTTGGCTGTCAGCTTTGGCGCGTGGTGTTTCACCAATGATTGTTGCTGATTCATTCCAGCCACCAATTAAATCCATTTGATCAGGTTCAATGGTGTAAACCATTGGATTGCCATGTTCATCTGTACCTAATAGGTCAATGCAAGGCGCACGGAATGGGTTCACCACCACATCAAATTTTGCTTTGACATGCACGCCCCATACATGACTTACATCATATTCATACGAACCATATCCATTGATTGTGTGTTTCACACGTAAGTTGCCAGTGACTGTTTTAGATTCAGGTTTCGTTGTCACCAGTTCTTTGCATAACTCAATTGGTGGAGCGATTCGTAATTTTTCAGGCTTAATTGTTTGCCATACGGCATTGCGTGTTTTACCCGTGCGAGAATGAACACTGGTCTCATTAAAATGAGCAGTCCATTTCGAGGCGAAGGCATTGAGTTGAGACAAGGTTGTGATCTTGTCTTTCATATACTTAATACGGCCTTCAAACTCGCATTCGATAATGTCTTGGTGCTTCTCAACTTGACCTTTGGCGCGTGCATTACCTTTAGCGTGGTCAATAATTTGGATGTCCAAACGATCAAGTAAATTCGTAAATAAGCCACTGGTCATCGCACTACCTTTGTCGGTGTAGATGATCATTGGTACGCCATGCATAGGATTCTTATTGTCTCGACGCTGCATAGCATTCAACATAATGTTGATCAGGTTTTGAGCCGACTCACTTCCACGAACATATTCAAGATAGACATTGCCACTGTAGTGATCTGTGATCACATAGCGAGTCACCATGTCTTTCTCAATGCGTTTTAGGTTTTCTGGCTTGTTTTTATTGAACTCGCTAGGATGCATATCACGCACACCACCTTCTTTGGGAAGGTAGAACAAAATGCAAGTTGATGCGTCTAGCTCCCATACATGGTTCGGGTGCAAGCTGCGTTGGTTTTGATGTGGTGTTGGTGCTTCAAGCATGGTCGGATGACATAGCTCTTGCTTCATGCGTCTGCCAATGGTTGCCGCACTCACATCGGGTGCAACGCCATTTGCCTGCGCAATTTTTAAAGCACCTTTGATACTGGTTGTACGCTTACCATTTGCACGGGTCGCTTCATAAACCAAACCACCAATAAGCTTTGCTGTATCAGCATCGACTACACTTTTACCTTTATCGCTTCGGGTTTTGCGACCAGTGGTGTAACCAATTGCTTTAAGTCTGCGATATAGCTCATTGCGGCCAATCGACAAAAATGCCGCTGCTTCAGAAACAATTTCATCCTTGCTGCCAAAACCTGAAGTCTCCAGTTTTTGCTTAACTTCCTTTAAATATTCGGCTTGCGCCAATTCAACAGTATCTATTTTGGCAGCCATGACTTACACCTCACTTCCTTGAAGCTCAGTGTCTAGAGTTTCATTCTCCAATAAGACTTCAGACAGCCAATCTGGTGTGACCATTTGTGTAAAGTCGATAGGTAGTCCAGCTTCATTGCAACGTTGAGCCATGCTTTGGTAAGTCATACGAATATTTGCTTCGTATTGCTCGACTACAAATGAATCCATGCATGAATCAACAGCTGCGTTCATGTCTGCATTGAATTGATTTGCTGCATCTAAAAACGTAAGTACAGCCTTTTGCATGAGTTGCAATGCCTGTTGGCGTAGCTGCTCAGCTTCAGTCGCTTCACGTTTTTGGATTTCAGGTGGGCTATAAGCTTTGGTGACTTTCTCATCAAGTTCATTTATTTTTTGATCTTTCTTCTGAATGATTTGATCTTTGGTTTGAAGAGATTGAGCTTTGTTCTCAGCATCGGCCTTTGCCTCACGTAAAGCTTTTTTTAACTCACGTACAGACATGGTTTCGATGCTGTCTAGAGAAACTTCACCAATGCTTCCACCTTGTTCAATGACATCAATGTCATCATCATCTAGAACCATCAACTCAAGCAATTTTGATCCGTTGCCTGATTTTTCTAAAAGCGACATCGATGTCGTTTTTGAAAATTTTAGGACAACAGACATAAAACGCTGTGCTGTGCGTTTGCTAATACCAAGCATTTCAATGCGTTTGGTAAACTCTCCATGTGGAGTAATCTCTTTCAGAATCAAAAGGCGTTTACCAAGCTCCAGCACTGCTTCAACTGAACGTTGTTGGTAAAAACGAATTTCATCTTCAAGTGCGCCAACGGTTAAAGCACCTTCATAGCCAAGAGATGTGGCTAAGCCACCAACTTTCTTTGCAAAATCAGAAGGAATGACTTCTGCTGCGTGTTCTAAATCCATGATGACCTCTTAAAAAACTCTAGTACGTTGTTCAATTTCAGCAATACGTGCCTTTGCACGTTCCATTTCTGTGTCATGCGCCTTGGCGATCTGAACAACTGCCGTACCTAATGTGTATGAACCGTCTTCTTCTTGCTTGGCTAAGCCTTCAGCAACAAGGGTTTGTAATTGACGGTGAATCTGTGCTGGTGATTCATCCAATTGTCTTGCAAGCTCTTGATTACTTACGCCTTGCAAGCTATGCCCACGTAAAGCCTTTAAAACTTTGAGAACTTTCGAGGCTGATTTAACGGTGCTCATTCTTCATGCCCTCAAGTTGAATGGACAAAATTTTGTTTTCTTGTAGCAATATCTCGTTGTCGTTTTCCGCGAAGCACCATTGAGTGAATGCGAAAATTGTCGTTATAAGAAATAGTATGGTGAGAAAATCTGCTTTCATGATTCTTTCCTTGTGTGCAGAAATGTGCAAAAATGTGCAGATTGCTAGGTGTTAGCAGTCTGGTTGGTGTCTTTTTTGATACCCAAAGCAACTGCGATTACATGACCTTTGCCGCGTTTGCATTTGAGCTGACCGTTAAGCACCTTATAAACATCATTACGGTCAAAACCATGATCAGAAGCCCAATCTGTAACGGTTTTACCTGAAGACTCGAAGGTGTTCTTAACTTCATTAAGTGATTTTAATTGCATGTCTCTAACCTCTTAAGTGCGATTATATTCACATATAGGTGCATATTTAAGTTAATAATAGTGCAGATTTAAGCACTATTCAACATGTTGGTGAGGTATTTTGCGTGATTGGTGCAAGAATCAAAGAAGAGCGAACAAGACTTGACCTAAATCAACCTGATTTCGGTGCAATAGCTGGCGCATCAAAGCGTACAGTGATTGAATGGGAAAAAGACAATTCATCACCAACCGCAGTGCAGTTATCTGCACTATCAGAGGTTGGTGTTGACGTAACCTATGTGATTACTGGTAATCGGCTAAATAAATCCGTGAATATGAAAAATGACTTTGCTGATGAGTTTGATTTAGTCAATGTCTATGATGTGGCTATCTCGGCTGGTCATGGATCAATCTGTGCTGGCGAAGCTCAACCAGTTAGTAGATTGGCTTTTAGAAAAGACTGGCTACATCGACATGGTTTTTACGCAAAAGATCTAATAATTGTTTATGCGACTGGAGACTCTATGTTTCCTACAATCCAAGATAAGGAACCTTTACTTGTAAATACATTAGATCACTCCTTAACAGATGGTTTTATTTACGTTATTCGCACTGGAGAGCACTTTTGGGTGAAGCGTATTCAGCGTCAAATAGATGGGTCTATTTTGTTAATTTCAGATAATAAAACATATCCGCCAATGCCACTTGATTTGAATGAAGCTTCAGATATCGAAATTATGGGGAAATGGATTCCCCCAAGTCGTGGTACTTTTTATTAATCTATAGGACTGTATTGGGAGGATGGGTGTGAATAAAGATTTTGAATGGTTAAAATGGGTTGGATTATTCTTTATTGTTGGTATTTTAGTTGCCATAGCCTATCTTCGACAAAACAATAGAACTGAAATTAATGTTAACAGCGAACTTAATCAAGTTTCACATAATTCTCAGAATCTATCTGAGGAAGAAAAATATGATGAAATGCTTAATCAGGCTACTCTAGCAATCATTGAAGGTGAAATAGAGGCTAAACAAGTTAAAGATAATCCACCTGTTTATGAAGCACTAAGTCTAAATCAAACTAAGAAATTTATTGATCGTGTTGAGCAGCTTCAGGCCACTGACTCAAGTGTAAATTTGGAATATACCCCAGATGTTGCTCGTCAAAGCCGAAAATACAATGCTTTGGTTGAAGAGGCTGAAGCGGTTTATGGTTCGATGGATATTTCAAATAAATATCGGTATTGTACTTCTATGGTGTCATTTGCACGAGAGTTATGGTGGGGGAAATATTCAAAGGCATCCACTTCTCAAGAATATAAAGATCACGCACAACAAATGTTTTTAGATTCCTACAATCAAGCTAAAAAGGATTGCATAGCTGAAATTAAGTCTAAGCAATAAAATAAACGGAAGCCTTTCCGCCTAATATTACAAGTACCAACTAGACAAACTAGCCTCATCATTTGATGAGGTTTTTTTGTGAACAAGACTTTTCAAACTGCACTAAAGCGAGTGCTTCAACATGAAGGTGGTTATGTAAACCATCCTTCTGATCCGGGTGGGGAAACTAATTACGGTATCACCAAAGCTACAGCGCAAAATTATGGGTACAAAGGCTCAATGAAAAATATCCCAATGGATATGGTTGAACGTATTTATAAAAATCAATTTTGGGATGCTTTAAGTTGCGATAGCTTCCCATACTCTTTCGCATACCAATATTTCGATGCTGGTGTTAATCATGGCTTAGTCAATGCTCGAAAGATTCTGCAACGTGCGTTGGGTGTAAAAGATGACGGTATTGTTGGCGCAATTACACTCAATGAAATTCGTAAACAACCGCAGTTTGCTTTGATCAATCTTTTCAATGCTGAGCGCATTCAATTCTATACACGCATCAAAACCTTTAACACATTTGGTAAAGGTTGGATGAGTCGTGTTTCTGGCAACCTACGTTATGCTGCGGATGATATGCGATGAAAGAAACTCAATTTAAACGACCTCGTAACCTAGTGCCATCGCCGAAAAATGTTGGTACTTCTGCTGTTGTTACCGAAACAGTGGATCAAGAAAAAGTAGATAATCCTGAAACTATTGCTGAGTTAAAACAACAGCTTTTAGATCAAGCCAAGCGTCATCAAAAACGAGTTGAAGAACTCAAAGCTGAAGCATCAATAGTCCCTGAGTATGTGGTTGGCACTTTGGAAGAAGTAAAGCACACAGGATTATTGGTTAAAAATTCTCATACGTTCTGGAAGTGGTTATCCACTTGGGCATTTGCAGCGATTGCATATGTGTCAATTTCAGGTGTTCCACCAGAAGTACTTGCATTAATCCCTGAAGCATCACAAGGAAAAGTCACGGCAGCCATTGCCATACTTGGCTTTATTGGTCGCTTTATCAATCAAAGCCGAGGGAAATAATGCAGCCCAGCTATATCGTTATTGGTATTACTTTGATCAGCTTTCTTTTTAACTTTGGACTCGCGGTCTATGTTTTTATTTCAAATCGACAGGCCGCAAAAGATAAAGAGTTGCAAGAAACAAAAGAGCGATTAAGTCGATTAGAAGAGCGTGTCAGCAACATGCCTGATCATCAAGTGATTAGTGATATGGCTGGTGATATGAAAGCCCTTAAAGAATCAGTAGCGGGGTTAAAAGACGTGATAGCCCCTTTAGCCAAGGCAGTGGATCGCGTTAATGATTATCTGCTGCACCACAAGGATTAATAAATATGAGCTTTGCAGATCATTTAAAAGAAGACATGCGCCTCGTTGTGTTGCGCTCATTATCAGAATTACCCACGTATCGCTCAAACTCATCAGTGCTGCATGCCTTTGTCACTCGTTATGGACATAGCTTCAGCCGTGATCAGTTGCGTACCGAATTGCATTGGTTGACTGAGCAAGGCTTGTTGGTCATTGAAGAAAACTTGGACACAGTGCTTGTTGTAAAGCTCACAGAACGAGGCGCTGATGTTGCTAAAGGTCTTGTTGTTACTCATGGCGTAAAGCGCCCATCGGCATAATTGGGTGAAGCATGAGCAAATCATTTATGCGTAATCTTACCGATGAACAACGTCAATTCATTTACAAGATGCTTGAGGAAGACAAGCTAACACTGAATGAAATGCTGGACGAAATTCGTGCTGAGTTTCCATCGGACTGTATTCCCAGTCGATCCGCTTTAGGTCGTGAAAAGCAGAACTATATCGCTGAAGCTAAAGAGTTTAGGCAGATCGCTGCAATGTCTGAAGTTTTGGTCAAAGAATTTGGCGAAGACCCCGATGACAAGGGCGGCATGTTGTTGGCTCAGGCTGTTCAAGCTGTAGTCACTAAACGTGCAATGGATGAGTTGACCAATACCGGTGATGATCCACTCAAGCCGCAGATGGGCATTGATGATGTCGGTGCTTTGGCACGTGCTGCCCGTGCAGCCATCATGACCAAGTCAAAGGCAATGGAAAACCGTGATGAGATTCGTCGCCAAGCGCGTGAAGAATTGCTTCGAGAACAAGATGAAAACCTACAGAAAGCTGCCGTCTCACAAGGTATGGGTGCTGAGCAAATTCAGTTCTGGCGTGAAAAAGTATTAGGTATTAAATAATGACAGCATTAAAACCTCGGCAAGATACTGTTCGTGTGGTTGATTGGGATGAACTTCCTGAAAGCGCACGTAATATCCCGAATAATCTAAATCCATTCGATGCTGGTGTTCTGATGAAGCATCAAGTCGAATGGCTACGGATTAAGTCGGATATTAAAGTTTGTCCGAAAGGTCGACGTACTGGCATCACATTTGCCGAAAGTTTTGATGATGTACTACTTGCTGCTGCCAGCAAAGAAGCTGGCGGAATGAGTGTTTATTATATTGGTGATACCAAAGAAAAAGGTCTTGAATTTATTGGTTATTGCGCCAAGTTCTCGCGTGTAATTGCTGAAGCCCAAGGTCAAGGCATTTCACAAATTGAAGAATTTCTTTTTGAAGATCAAAATGACAAAGGTGATACACGGCAGATCACGGCTTTCCGTATTCGATATTCAAGCGGTTTCCAGATTGTGGCTCTCTCCAGTCGACCTGAAAACATTCGTGGTCTGCAAGGTAAAGTCGTCATTGATGAGGCTGCCTTCCATCCTAATGTCCAAGGGGTAATCGAAGCGGCTACGGCTTTGCTGATTTGGGGTGGTCGTATTGCCATCATTAGTTCACACAACGGCAAAAACAATGCATTCAACCAATTGGTGAATGATATTGAGAATGGTGTCTATGGTGAGGATGCTCAGTCCCTTGTAGTCACTTTTGACGATGCTGTTGCTAATGGTCTTTATGAGCGTGTCTGCTTTATGCAGGGAAAAAAAGCAACTGCTGAAGGTAAAGAGAAATGGTACAAAAAAATTCGTCGTGCATATGGGAGCCGCAAGGCTGCAATGCGTGAGGAACTTGATGCCATTCCACGCGATGGATCATCTGTGTGTCTGCCAAGTATTTGGGTTGAACGTGCAATGCCAGAAGTGCGCACTGTCTTGCGATTAACGCTTGGAGATGACTTCACTGAAAAGACTAGCGAGGAACGTGACGCATATATTGATGAATGGATTCAGCAGAACTTAGAGCCTGAATTGCAAAAACTGGATAAGCGTCGCCAGCATTGTGCTGGTCAAGACTATGCACGGCATCGGGACTTTAGTTTTATTCTGCCATTCTATATTGCACCAGATTTACGTCGGATCGCACCGTTTGCCATCGAGATGCATAACGTGCCAGCACGTATGCAGAAAAAAATCCTTTGGTATATGTTGGAGCGATTACCTCGATTTGGTGGCATTGCAATGGATGCAACTGGTACGGGTGAAACGCTGGCTGAAGATACAGCTGAGAAGTTTGGTGAGCACATGGTTCATCAAATTAAATTGAGTCGTAACTGGTACAGCCTGTGGACTCCAAAGCTTGTGACCGCATTTGAAGAGGATATGATTGATCTGCCACGTGATGACAATCTCAAAAATGACTGCTCAGCGATTGAGGAAGTTGATGGTATTCACATGGTATCTAAAGCACGGAAAAAAGATTTAAAAGACCCAGATTTATACCGTCATGGCGATGGTGCAGTTGCAATGATTCTTGGATGGTTTGCTAGTCTACACCTATCAAGTCCTATTGAGTTTATAGGACTTCCAACTCGTGAAGAGTTGGAAATGAATAGTGATGATTATGATGGCTGGTTTAGTGAAGCTGGTTGTATATAACTAAAGTTGGAATTTGATTGCACTGCTTAAGTAGGGATTTCGATGTCCAATGATACCTTCCAATTCAAATTGTTCGATTGTGAGTGCCGCCATAGTCCTAATTGCATCAATCTCATAGCTACAATTTGAATCTTCATCAATTTCAATTAATTTTATAAAACAAAGACTGGCCTTAGAATCATAGAAAGTTTCATCCACCCATTCTGTCAGTCCGATTTTATTAACATATTTGCAAAATTGGAGCATTTGATAAAGCTCAGTATCATCGTCATATCTACTCCAAATATTGATGCCAAATATTGTTTCAAATTCACCTTCTCTTATTTGTTTGGTGATTTCTGGAAGTGTTGTATTAACTAACTCGCTCATCGGAACTCCTTCCCCCTAATAGCTAATGTATTAAAAGGTCATCATTAAAAACGAGGTGACGGCCTCTTGCCCTACAAGAAACCGCCCCCTTTGGTAAGTGACTACCGCAGGCTTAGCCTCGTTACCCTGTACAGAGTAATTCGAGGCTATCAGAAAATGAAAAGCTTTTGCAGTGGGTGAAAACATGAAAACCAAGCCAATCGTTCCTTGGATGGGTGGTAAACGTCGTCTGGTGTCGCAATTGATCGAAAAAATGCCAGAGCATCAATGTTATGTGGAGTTGTTCGCTGGCGGTGCAGCATTATTTTTTATGCGTGAACAACAATCAAAATTTGAAATCATTAATGATGTAAATGGTGAGCTGGTGAACTTATACCGTGTCGTACAGCACCATCTTGAAGAATTTATTCGGCAATTTAAATGGGCAATCATAAGCCGCCAGATGTTTGAGTGGTTAAAAGCTGCCAGCACTGATTTAATGACTGATATTCAGCGAGCTGCACGATTCTATTATTTGCAACATACCGCATTTGGTGCAAAGAACTCTGGTCAAACTTTTGGAACTGCTACAACAGCGAAAGCACCAAGCTTTCTGCGAATAGAAGACCACTTGACCGATGCATATTACAGGCTCTCAGGTGTCACTGTTGAGAACCTAAGCTGGGATGATTGCTTGAAGAAGTATGATAGACCCCATAGTTTTATGTACGCTGATCCGCCTTACTGGAAGCTTGCAGGTTATGGTGTAGAGTTCGGATGGGAGCATTATTTGAAAATGGCTGAGCTGATGAAAACTTGTCAAAGTAAAGTCATGCTATCAATTAATGATCATCCTGATATTCGAGATGCTTTTGCAGACCTGAATATCAGCACCACAAAAATTAATTACTCCGTCGGTAAAGTTGGAGCGAGTCGCGGCGAAAAACAGGAACTCATCATCACCAATTATTAGTCGGGCGGATTTATAGATTTATAAACGTTTATAAATGCGTTTTTAGCGATTTAAAGGCAATTCTGCAACAATGAGCCGTGTTTGCTTTTAGATCGCTAAAATCGCCCATTCTGTGGCAATTAAAAAATCAAAAATAAATGGAAGTCTTTCCGCCTAATTTTAAATAAGTCAAAAAACAATAATGGTGCAAAATCCTCAAATTGTATTTGCACTATGGCTAAGAAAAAACCCCAATCCAAAACTCAAGACCGAACCGCACTTGAATCAAACCAAACCGCAGAAATCGCTTGGCTGACCAATCAGTGGCAAGACCATCCAGTTGTAGGCTTAACCCCAAGGCGTTTGCATCAATTGATGACTGATGCAGAACAAGGCAACCTTCAAGCTCAAGCAGACTTGTTCTGTGACATGGAAGAACGTGATGGTCACATCTTTAGTGAAATGGATAAGCGCAAGAAAGGTGTCAATGGTCTACCTTGGGGTGTGAACCCTCCCAAAAATGCCAGCGAAGCTGAGCGCAAAAATGCTGAAGAAGTTGCGGAGTGGATTGATGATATTGCTGATTTTGAGATGTTCTTATTTGATGCAATGGACGGTGTTGGTCATGGCTATTCGTGCCAAGAGATTGAGTGGCATCAACTTGGCAGTTTGTGGTTGCCTAAAAGTTTTGAGCATGTAAACCCTCGCAATTTTATGACCCCATATAATCAGCCGAATATACTCAAGCTCAATGATGGTTCGCCCGATGGCGCAGACTTCTGGGATTTTGGCTGGTTTATCCATCGGCACAAAGCCAAGTCTGGTTATATTCCTCGCGCTGGTTTGCACCGTGTTCTTACATGGCCGTTCTTATTTAAAAACTATGGTATTCGTGATGTCTTGGAATTTTTGGAGTCTTATGGCTTACCAAGCAAGATTGGTAAATATCCATCTGGAGCAACAGAAAAAGAAAAATTAACTTTGCTTCGTGCTGTGATGTCGATTGGGCGCAATGCTGGCGGTATCATCCCCAACGGTATGAGTATTGATTTTGAAGCCGCTACTGACGGGGACACAAAAAATCATTTTGATTTAGTCAAATGGTGTGAACAAACCCAATCCAAAGTTATTGTCGGTGGTACGTTGCTCTCTCAAGCAGATGGTAAAACTAGTACCAATGCGCAAAGTAAAACCCATGAGGGACAGTTTGATAAGCTGGTCAAGTCGGATGCTAAGCAGCTTGCACGCTCAATTACAGATAGTTTGGTTTGCAGTTTGATGCGTCTGAATTATCCGAACATTTCACCAGATCGATACCCATCATTTTATTTTGATACCACTGATACTGAAGATATAGAAGTCTTTAGTGAAGCTTTGCCGAAGTTGGTTGAAATTGGCTTCAAGATCCCGCGTGCTTGGGGACACAAAAAACTTGGTATTCCTGAGCCTGCGGATGATAAAGAAGACGTGTTGGCCTATACAGTGCCAGTTGCACCAGCAACACCAAACCTTGCTGCAAATATGTATGTGCCTCAATTGTTGAATGGATTGATTGCAGCCAATAATCAAGTGCCACTGGATGTACAAGCAATTCAGTTGCTGCTCAATGATCAAACTAAGCAAGCGCAAAAAACCGCTGAAGATTGGACACAAGACCTGATTGCTAAAATCCAAGCAGGTCAGAATGATGAAGATGTGTTGGCTGTCTTAGCTGAGTTATATCCGAGTGATGACGAACCAGCCTTGCAAGGCAAACTAACGAAGTTGTTTTTTGCTGCTGAAGTGTTTGGGCGTTTAAGTGCAGAGGCTGAAAATGGCTAAAGTACCGCAACGGCCAGAGCTGAATGCGCTGTTTAAACTCCCCCCTAAAGATGCGATTGCATACTTGGAATCGAAAGGTTTTAAGATTGGCTGGGACTGGCACGAAACCCTTGATCATGCACATAGTCGAGCGTTCACCGTTGCCAAAGTTGCACGGGTGGATTTACTTCAAGATATTAAAAGCTCATTGATTACCGCCTTGGAAAAAGGTCAAGGTCTGGAGCAATGGAAAGCATCTATTATTCCCACACTACGCGAAAAAGGCTGGTGGGGAAAACAGACCGTAATCAATCCAGCTGGTATCGAGCAAACAGTGCAGCTTGGTAGTCCACGACGTTTAAAAACCATCTTTGATACCAACGTGCATAAGAGCTTGGCGGCTGGACGTTATAAAGGATTGATGGCATCAATTGACACTCGTCCTCTTTGGGAATGGGTGCATATTTCGATTACAAACCCACGCAAAGCACACTTAGCACGAAATGGTGAGACACGTTATTACGATGATCCGTTTTGGCTCTATGCCTACCCACCAACAGAGTTTGGTTGTAAATGTACAGTACGTGGCCGTCGCGTAAGTGACGTTGAGCGTTTAGGTTTACGGCAAGTCGAAACTTTGCCTGAAGATATTGAACAGCTCCAAGTCGTGATTGGTAAAAGTAGTTTTACAGGTCAGGATGCGGTGGCTCTCCGGACACGCATTCGTGTTCGTCAAAATGATGGTCAAGTGACTTACTTCTCTCCAGCAGCTGGCTTTAACAGTCATCCAGCGTCGAGCTATTTACTTGATACAGAATTGACTAAACGTGCGGCTGATCTCGTGGGGGCACAGTTAGCAATTCAGCAAGTTCAACAGATTTTATTGAGTCCGCCACGAATTAAGGCGCATGAGGCTTTTGTCAAAAACAGTTTAAACTTTGCCAAACCCCAAAATATGACCAGCACGGTTGGTGTTGTTGGCATGGATGATATTAAAACTCTGACTGCAAAAAATATTGCAGTTGAAAGTCCAATTATGACGGTTTCGGATCGCTTGTTAGTTGGTCAAACTACAAATGCACTAAGCACTGAAGAATGGCTGGCATTACCAAAGCTACTTCAGCAGATTCAAAAAGTCTTATGGGATAGTAAAAAACGTCAGATGGCGTTCGTTGTACCCGTTTTGGATGACGCTGGACAGAAAGTAATTCGAGTATCAGTACAATCCAAAGATGGCGTTATGGAAGTGACCGACATTGCAAAAGTATCAAGCAAGTCACTGATGACAAACTTTGAATTGATCCGAGGTAATGAATGACTGCTATCAAAATCAATGATGAGATGTTGGCGGATCGCTTGCTGCAAGTAGGTCGTCGTTTGACTAATGCGAGTCCTTTGGCGGCTGCAATTGCTGCATCATTGGGAACGGTTGTTGATGAAAACTTTGAACAACAAGGTCGCCCCAAGTGGGCTGGCCGCAAACCGTCAACAATTAAAATTTATGAATATAAAGGTTACAGCTACGGTGGTATCTTGCATCGTTCTGGTGATCTTCGATCAAGAGTTGTAACCAGCCATACCAAAGATGAAGCCATCATTAGCAACAATATGCCTTATGCCGCTGCCATGCATTTCGGTATTAAAAAAGGCGCTTCAGGAAGAACAAAGCGTGGTGCACCAATTCCATTCGGCGATATTGAGCCAAGGATGTTTATGCCGATGGATACTGAAGGAAATTTGCAAACTGAAGCTGAACAAGAGATTTTCTTTGATGTAGATCATTATTGGCAAAAGATTTTTAATCCCTAAAAAATAAACGGAAGCCTTTCCGCCTAATAAAAAGAAACTGGCAGTGCGATGCTGCCAGCATGAAAAAGACCTTATTAGTAGCCGCGTGCTCATTCGCCATTGATGCGACATCGACTTACCTCGTTTTGATTCCTGAAGGAATCTTTCGTGGTATCGATGGTCGTCCTACCGATGCCCCACACTGGGAACTTACTCCAGAACGTGGTCGTCAAATTGCTGCTGCATTAAATCAGCGTTCTATCGATCTAGTGGTGGACTATGAACACGCGACTTTAAAAGCTCAAGAGTCTGGTGATCCTGCACCAGCGTCTGGTTGGCTCAAGCCTGCTGGATTCCAATATGTAGATGGAGTTGGACTATGTAGCACTCAATTTGAATGGACTGAAAAAGCCAAGGGATATATCGAGGCTAAGGAATATAAATACACTTCGCCTGTTTTCTTCTACAACCAAGCTGGTGAAGTCCTCGGACTTCATAGCTTCGCCTTAACCAATACTCCGAATTTAGACACCTTGCCCGAAGCACGTCTTGCTGCTGCGGCTCAGGACTTTTTGTCTCAACACTCCAACGAGGACTCAACAATGAAAGAGTTTTTAGAACTCATGCGTAAGCGTCTAGGGCTGCCTGAAACAGCCACAGAAGAAGAGATTTTTACTGCCGCCAATAGTGCATTTGCACAGATTGATGGTGCTTATGGAACAACTCTGTCAGCTGGTCAAACTTTTACTGATGCTTTTGGAAAAGCAATTGAAGTAAAGACTGCCGCCAATAGCCAAGCACCTGATCTGACTCAATATGTACCGATTGCGGTTTATCAAGAAGCAATTGCCAGCGCGACAGCTGTAGCTGCGAATGCTGCCAGCAAAGAATTAGACGACCTCATTGTTGCCGCTTGTTCGGATGGTCGTTTGACGGGTGATGCAACCATTAATTGGGCAAAAGATCAGGCAAAGACCAATCCTGAGTTTATTAAAAAACATATTGAAAGCCTGCCAAAAATTGCAGCTTTGAATCAAAAACAAACAACAACTGTGAACCTCGCTGGCAATAACCAACAAGGTGGTGGTCAAGCACATTCCCCTGAAGCTTTAGCCGTTGCAGCACAAATGGGGATTGATTTAGGAGCTACAACATAATGAGCAGCATTTTAAATCAGGAAGAACGTCAAACCCCGTTCCGTGAAAAGGGTTTGTTTGGTGTACCAGTCAAAGCTGGTGCCGTCATTGTAGCTGGCTTTGCCGCTGCTGTAGATGCTACGGGTTATGCCGTGCCAGTCACTGTCAATGCTGATCTGACTTATTTAGGTCGTTATGAAGACAGCGTCGACAACACTGCTGGTTCAAATGGCGATGTGTATGTGTTGGTGCGTAATGATTGTGCTTTCCAGTTTGCTAACAGTACATCTGACCCTGTAACGCAAGCTTCCTTTGGTAAGCCTTGCTTTTTACAAGATGGGCAAACAGTTGCTGAAACGGATGCTGGTGGAACGTTGTCTCCAGCTGGTCGTGTCGTTGGTATTGATGAAAATGGAGTATGGGTAGAATGAACGTAAACGGTGCAGCACTTAACGCAATCTTTTTAAACCTGAAGACAGTTTATAACAATGCACTAAATGATGTCGTTGTTGAATATCCAGCTATTGCAATGGTAGTGCCTAGTAATGGTGCTTATGTTGATTATCGCTGGTTAGAAAACTTTCCACAGATGAAAGAATGGATCGGCAAAAAACACATTACTAAGCTTGCAGAATATGACTATGTCATCCGCAACAAAGATTTCTCCGCAACGATTGAAGTGCGTCGAAACGATATTGAAGATGATCAACTTGGCATCTACAAGCCTCAAGCAGAATCGGCTGCATGGTCGGCTAAGCAACACCCTGACGAATTGGTTTTTGAAGCTGTAAATAAAGCATTTTCTGCAAAATGCTATGACGGCCAAGCCATGATTTCGACCAGTCATAAAGTGGGTAAAACCACCGTCAGCAACAAAGGCACAAAAAAACTTTCAATTGAAACTTTAGCCAAAGCTCAAGCTTCATTTGGTGCTGCTCGTACAGCAATGCGCAAATTTAAGGATGAATCAGGTCGACCACTTAATATCACTCCAACAACGCTATTAGTGCCAGCTGCGCTTGAAGATATTGCTAACGCTTTGGTCACTGTAGATCGTCTTGAAGATGGCAAGCCAAACCCGTACAAAGGCACAGCTAAGGTTCAAGTGTCTGCTCGTTTGACTGATGACAATGCATGGTTCTTGTTGGACACCACCAAGCCAGTGAAACCATTTGTTTATCAGGTGCGTAAAAAACCAGTATTCGTTCAGCAAACCAGCATGGAATCACCTTCTGTATTTATGGAAGGCGTTTTCTACTTTGGTGTCGAGTCACGTGGTGCAGCTGGTTATGGTTTCTGGCAAACGGTCTATGGATCGACTGGCGCGGAGGCATAAACCATGTATGTAACGGCAGAGGCAATGATTGCCAAGTTTGGTGAGCGTGAAATCATTCAGCTCACTGACAATGAGGCTCCTTATCAAGACGTAATCAACTATGACAAGTTGAATGCGGCAATGAATGCAGCAAACAGTGAAATAGATGGATCTGTTATGGGGCGCTATAAACTGCCGTTACAAGTTGTTCCACCATTTTTAATCAGTCTTGGTTGTGACTTGGCTCGTTACTACGCTTGTACACGTGGAGTTGTTGAAAACGATCCTATTAAGGTTCGCTATGAAGATGGCTGCAAAAAACTTAAAGCCATTAGTAAAGGTGAAATTGGTTTAGGTGGTGCGCCAGCTGGCGAGTCTGCTCCAACTGAGTCTTCATCGAATAACGTTATTTTTAGCGTTGGTCGTCGTGATTTTGGAGGTCGTGGATGGTAGACCTTAATCTTTCAATTGTTGAACAAGGCATCAAGGATGTCTTAGCTCAACAAGTTAAAAACAAAATCTGGGATTGGATTCGGGAAATCAAAACCTATGGTGGTGAGTTTGATGATGGGACGCTTGCTTGGGTTGAAACTTTTCCAGCAATTTGGGTGACCTTTCAAGGTTCTGGTACGCCTGAAAAAATCTCAAATGATAAGACCAAGTATCCAGTCACTTTTGTGGTTTTAGCCGGTGCTCGTTCACTAAGGAATGAAGAAGCTCAGCGGCATGGCGCTGGTCGTGACATTGGCACATATCTCATGTTGTGGCACATCCAAAAGCTCTTGATTGGAAATGACCTGTCTTCAGTTGGTGTAACTGGCCTTGCATCACTCAGCCTTGGGCGTACTAAAACCATTTTTAACTCAAAAACGCGAAGTCATTCGATGAGCGTTCTATCTCAAGAATTTCATACTCATTTCACCATTACTGCTTCAGATCGCGTGCGCGAAGAAGAAGAAATAGATGCTGATTTGATCAGAATTAATGTCGACTATCACTTTGAGCCTGATGACGGCTTTAAGGATGAGTCTGATTTAATTGAATTAAAGGAAAATACTTAATGACTATTCCTCAAATCAAGACGCCAGGGAATTATCTGGAAGTAAATATCAATACCGTCCGTTTGGGTTTACCCCCCAACGATCATCGCGTGTTGTTTATTACAACTGACCCTAATGCAACTGAAGACATGCCAGTCAACCTCTATGACAAAGCGCAGGCAGACACGCATTATGGTGAAAACAGTCAAGCTGGACGCATGATCACTGCTGCTATCAAAACCAATCGTTTTGTTGATGTGCAGGGTTATTCATTGAATCAATCAGTACCTCCACAGCTGATCACTACTGAATCAGGCCAAGGTTTAAATACTGAAGATGACGAAAATCTGAATACTGAGGGTTAATGTATGACGGATGTTATCGATGTGGATATTGGCATTAAAATCAGTGAACTGAATGAGACGGCAAGCTTTGGTGCAAATGATGTTATGCCTGTCGTCCAAGGAGGCATGACCCGTAAAATTAAAAGATCAAAAATTTTTGAAGCTTTTATTAAAGATTTGGGTTCTGCTGCACTGTCTTCAGTGAGTGATTTTGCTGGTGCTGGGGCACTCAATGAGCTGACTGAGCATGTAGATAATAAATCTGACGAGCAAAATGAACGTATTGAACGTATTGAATATTCGATGTATTTAATGCGAAACAATGGTGTTTATAAGGCTTATCGTACCAAAGCTTTAATGATGGAAGACGCTGCTAATATCCCTGCCGATAGCATCACTGCTGTTGTAGACGACCCATCCAACGATGCTGAAAAGAATGATATTAACGGTCAGTATCACTACGATGGACGTAACTTCTTCAAGCTTCCTGACTTATTCATTCTTACAGAAAGCATGAAGAAATATGTTGAGAAAGTGGTCGAAGGTTTAAGTTTTGATGCAATTTATCAATTTATTGAAGAGTTACTTGATATTGTTGCAGATGGTCAAGGCTGGACTGATTTACTTGTATCAACAGTTAACCACAGATCTCAACGTGAGAAAAATTTAGAATTTGCTACGCTTAAAGACTTTGCTGGTATTGATACCGCCGAGCAGCTCTACAATGCACTTTCTACAGATAAATTAATCGAGATTCGTGAAAACGTTTTAGTCAATTTAACGACTACAGATCAAGCCAGACGTGTTCTAAGCAAACTTGAAAATTTAATTGTGTGTGCTCCAACGACAATTACACTTCCTCCAATGGTTGTCGAGTTCAACTCGAATTACATCGCTAAGTACACAAAAGACCATGCACTTTTAAAAATTGTTGGAACTGAACCAATTGCTGCAACCATTAACTCTGTAGTCAGCGCTTCAGGTGGTGATGGCCTTTGGGATGTAACGTATGAGTTTGCAGATGCTTCAAATATCCAACTAAACGATTATATAAAGTTGGATAAAGTCGCTTGTGGATCGGCATGGTTTGAGTCAAGTCCAATCCGTAAAACTATGTTGGGCGAGTTGAATATTGGCATGAACAAAATGGGTACAGCGTCCACCAGCGGAAATAAAATCACGCTTAGTTCTGTTGGCCCGAATGGATTTCCAAGCAACTGGCTAGATGTTGGCGACCTAATTCACTTTAAAGGCCAAACTCGAAAAATCACAGCATTCGACGATGCATTACGCACAATTACCGTAGCAACTGCATTTGATTCTGGAAGCGCTGAAGATGAGTTTGATACTGATTCGATCCGTTACCAGTGGTGGTATGTAACTAAACCTAATCAAGGGAAAATTAGTGTCGCAGGGTCTAATGTAACTGGCGTTGATACAAATTTTACAGCGATTGTAAATGATGGAGACATTATTTTAGTCGATGGTTCTATGGTTCAAGTCAAATCAGTTGAAAGTGACACTCAATTAACGATCAATCTGAGCATGCATAATATTGCTTTGACGGATTATTCCGTCATTAAAGCTGGACTCATTGCTCATGAGGGAACTTGGAAAGTAACCGCAAAATCAGGAAATAACGTCACTGTTAAACTCAAGTGCTGGAATGGTTATCACCCTGAAACGAATACAGTCGCAAATAAATTTGCAGGCTTTGCACCAACGGTCAAAGGTTGGAAAGGTGCAGACGTTAAAGTTATGAAAACTGTATTGAAGCAAAACCAATATGGTGGACATGGCTTTGCTGGAGAACAAGGCGGACAAGTACAGTTTATTAATAATATTGTGCTGGATGGGACAGTGTCTGGCACTGGAATTTTACTTAAGGGTGAAGGTGCTGCCTATGATGCGAAAAACTCAAATATCATCTTGGGAGCAAATGTTGCAGTATGCGGATTTAATTTCTCCGTGTGGGGGTTTAATAAATCACATATTCATTCCCCGTCCGCCCACTTCGTGGGTTCAAATTCGCATTCTGTGCATCTTGGCGATGGTGGTTCAGGGTATCTACGAGGCTCAGTTGTCGCTGGCGCAGGCGGAATGGGTGTATTCATTGCTGGAGGCTATGTCAGGTTATCAACTTGTCGTCTAATTGGTTCTAAATCTCAAGCATTACGTTCAGATGCTGGAGGCAATTATTACTCTGATTCAGGGTTCATTTATGGTAATGGCAGTCATGGAATTATGGCTGTCAATATTAGTGGTGGTCAGTTTGTGGATGGCTTCTCTCTGTGTAATGGAGGGAATGGAGTTAATACGCAAAATGGTGGATCAGGACGTTATACGAGATTATTGGCTGGATGTAATAAAAATCATGGCATGTCATTTACTGCATCTGTAGTTGAAGCAGGACAATGCTGGACAACAGGTTCTGGCTCAGGCGCATTAACTGGTCGATCTGGCACAGTTGCAAACAACTCACAAGTAGCATTGTTTGCAGGGACATCAACAGGAAACCCAAGCACGGGACTTTTGGCACTAGACGGTGCACGAGTTGCTTCGAGAAACTTTTATACAAGTAAAAATGGTCAATCAGGTGTGAGTTCGCAGCATCTTGCTCAGGTGATTGGTGTTGGTGGTTATGCTGAAGGAAATTATGGCCCGAACAATGTCGTTACATCGAATGGAGGAATTGTCACTGGGTTTGGCACGACACCGTCAGCTCAATTAAATGGCGCGATTCATACAGGTTACACAGCGCTATCAAATGGCGGTGTGATTACATTATCTAAAAGTACTTCTCTCGCTTATGTTTTTGGTGAGATCGAAATCTTTAATGCTGCAAATGCAGGTGTGAAAGGTAAAGCCGAGTTTAGAGCTGGAACAAGTCCAAACACTTCAAAAATTAGCGGACATGCAAATTTCGCGGTAACAACTGGAGTGATGGATGGAACAAATGGCCCTGCTGGAAATCTCATTGTCTCAACTCACACGGATGGAAAAATTTATATAGCTAACCAGACTGGATCAGCTATGACGATATCTTATCTTATTAAAGGTAATGTCTTATGAATTATGAAGATTTTGAAATTGTATCTTGCAGAGAAGAAGCAACTGGAGATCGTATTCAAAAAATCTGCTTCATTACAGATGGGCAATACGAATATCAAGTGGTCTGCAAAAAAGAAGATGACCCAATCATGGTTTTTATAGAAGCAAATGCTTAGGATATCAATATGACGCTTAAAACAACTCTAGACACAATCGCCCCATTGGGACATACAATCATCGCAGTGTCAGCGCCTCCAGCTGCTGGTGCTGATACCTTGGCTTGGATCACGCACTTAAATTCAGTGAGTGATGCCATCAATCACAAACCAGCAATTTTAATTGTGCCTTTTTCTGATATTGAAGCGGCTGAAGCGTTTGCAGCGCAAGCGCCAGTGAAAAGCTCTTATCGCGTTTTATGTGTTTGCTATCACGGTGCAACTGGTCAAGAAGCTGAACTTTCTGGCGCAATGGCTGCGGCCTTAGCGGATTCTAATGATCCAGCATTGCCGTTTAACGGTGTCAATCTTGGTGGCATCACGCCAGTGGCTGACCAGTACAAGCTTAAATTTGAACGTATTGAACTGGCATTAAATCGCGGTGTCTGCATGATCGACACGGGTGCGGATGGTTTTCCTGAAATCGTGCGAGCTGTATCGAGCTACCGTGTCAATCCAGACTCAGGCGCAGATGATGACTTAATGCTTGACATTAATGGCGCATTGGTCATTGATTACACCCGTAAAGTTGTTCGCTCAGATCTTGCAAAAGAACGTCGCCGCAAAAACACTGCACCACAGCGTCGAAATGTGCGTTCAATTATTTTGAAGCGCTTGGTACAGCTTGATGATGCCGAGATTTTGCAGAACGTTCGTGAAAGCGCTTCTCAATTGCTTGTCACTGAAGATGCGAATGATCGCTACCGTGCCAATGCAAAAATCCCTGCAAATTGGGTACGCGGTATGCATGTTATTGCTGGAACGCTAGATGTGTACTAACACTTAATCACTAAATTAAAGGCCGCAAATAGCGGCCTTTAATATTTATGGAAGTCTTTCCGCCTAATAAATAAAAATTGTCTTTTGCACAATAGCCTTATGATTTATTGAGGTCTATGAAATGGCTGAAGAAGCAGTAAGCACGATTGTGATGAGTGTCGATGGTCTTGAATATGACTGTGCACGGTTTAACCCCACAAAAACAAAAGGCATAAAACGTATCTTGACTATGAATCGCAAACTTAAAGCGAAATTCAAATCAAGAGGTATTAGCGTTTATGACATTACTTGTTCTGTTGTAATTCCTGATGGCAAAGACACCGTGAGTTGGTTGGATGTTGAAGATGCACGGATTTCGATTGAGTCACCAACGGGTGGATTCCGTGAAACATACATCGATTGCAATGTTATGACGGTATCAGAAGCCTATGCGGTTGATGGTGAAACCCTGCGTGATCTCACCATATTTGCAATGGACTATTTAAACGAAACTTTTTAAGGTGAAATAAAATGAGATTAAGTGTTAGTGGTTTGCTCCCTGTGGCGATGACAGTCTTAGTTGCAAATAAGGCGGTGAAATGTAAAAGCGTTGAATTGACAGATGTAACTACTGGTGAGCTTTTTGAAGCACGTAAGCAAGCGAAAGAAAATGAATTTATTGCCATCGCTGAGTTTGTTGCTAAAGCAAAATTGCTGGATGACAAAGGCAATCAACATGCTGTGACTTATGAAATGTTGCGTGATATGTCTTCAGCCAATTTTAAGAAACTTGAAGATTTAGATTATCAACTTCAAGCAAAGCTCAATGCCGAGAGTTTAGAGAACCAATCCAGCTGATTGCAATATTACATAATGCAGGCATTGATTTAGAGGCTGCTGAACAAATGCCAATGCAATACGCATTGGCATTTTTGTCAGAGAAAATGAATGCTTTGCAGAAAGTAAAAGCTAGACTCGAACATGAGCGGCCACAGCAAACTCATGCAGCATCACCACCCACCTCAAAAACGTATGTTTCAACTAAGCGAGTGTGCCAATGACAGCAAGTACCGTTCAACTGCGTTTACAGATTGTTGGTCAGCAAGCTCAGCAACAGATGCAACGTCTGAACTTGAATATCAATCAAGGTCAACAGCAGCAAAAGAATAATCTTAATCAGATTTTACGCACCCAAAACAGCATCAATGCTTCTGTCCAGCAAGGCGGACGCTATGGGCAACAACAGTTGCGCACTGGTCAAAGCATGGTGCAAACCAATCGTTTGCTTGCACAGTTACTACAACAACAACAGCGTTCATCCAGTTTAATCAGTCAGCAGCTAAGACAGCAAGAACGCTCTTATCAAGTACAAATCAATTCATTACGTCAACAAGTACGTGAAGCTGAACGTCTACGTCAACAGTTACAGCAAGCTGGTAATGCTCAACGGGACGCAACTAGAGGTGTTGGCGGTAATGCCTTTGGGGCAGCTGCGGCTGTTGCTGGCGGTACTTATGCAGCTGGAATGATTGGCTCAAATTATTTAAAAGACCCACGCGAATATATGAAGCAGATTGCATTAGCAACGGACACTGTATTAGCTGGTCAAAAAATGTCTATAGATGAGTTTAATAGCAAAGTCGCAGAAATGGAGGGTTTTGTTCGTACCTCCACTGTTGGTGGTGGTTCAGTGCCTCAGCAAATGGTGCCAGCTTTAAATACCCTTACTGCTTCCAACGTTTATGACTTTAAAGAATTAAAAGATGTCCTGATGTTAGTTAGTCGTACTGCTTTCGCTAGTGGTGCAGATTCAGATCACATAGCATCAATGACTATTGCTCAACGTAATTTTGGGCTTACTGATTTGACCAGAGCCAATGATCAGGCAATGAAAGCTGGTCAACTCGGTTCATTTGAATTGCGGGACATGGCACGGCATATGCCAGACTTACTCACACAAGGTAAAGGAGCTGGATATATAGGTGAGAAAGGTTATAAAGACTTACTTGTCATGATGCAGCTCAGTAAAAAGACCGCTGGTACAGCTGATGGTGCAGCTGTCAATTTATCAGATCTGCTTGGTTCATTTAGTCAATATCACTTAGGGTTGTCTTTTGCTAAACACATCAAAGTAGACGATGGTGATCCAATTGCAGCTTATGGCGTAAGTAAGAAGCGCAAAGGTTTTGACTGGACAACCTACGCAGCCAATATGCGTGAAAAAGGTATCGGTGAAGTTGATGCAGCAGCAATACTTATGAATCGTCAAATGGAAAAGAGTCCTTTGTATCGGGAATATCGAGACAAGGCGCAGAAAGCAGCGATTTCTGGCAATAATGCTGAGTATTTAGAAAATGTTCAAGCTGCTACTCAAATTGCTGCACAGTCCGAAATCGGTAAGATTTTCCATAATAAACAAGCTTTGATGGCGTTCATGGGTATCACCATGAATATGGAAAAAGGCGGATTTAAAGAATATGTAGAAAAAGGGATTGATAATTCTGAAGGTGCTATTCAAATGTCACATGAGCGTCAATCAGCACAGGAATATGCTAAAGATGGCTCTTTTGATACTGCACGATTTAATGCCCGTGTTGAAAACTATAATGGTATCTCTGGTTGGTTAGGTGATCTTAAACAAGGTCTGGCAGATTATGCAGCAACTAATACAGATGTCGCTGCTGCTGCTTCTGCTGCTGTTGTTGGCTTAACCGCTGTTGGTGCAGCTGGTGGTATTGCTGCTTTAGCAATGCGGAACGGACGTAATATACCACCATTACCGCCTGCGCCTAATGGTGGTTCTGTTGCATCCAACGCATTAAAAACTGCTGGAGTCGCTGCCGCTGGTTATTTAGGTTTTGAAGCCTTTAAACCAATGGATGACTTCTTTTATGGAAAAATTGCAAGTTTCTTTGGTGCATCTGAAGACCGCCCAGACTTTTTCGAGATGGCAATGGAAAAAAGCAAAGAACAGCAAGCGGCCTTAGAAGAGCAGAATAAAAAAATGGATGAACAAAATCAATGGAGTAAAGACCTGAGTAGTAAATTGAGCACGTTGATTACAGTCACCCAGCAAAACAAACCTGTGATCATGGGTGGCGGTGGTTTGATGGAACAAATTTCACAACATGCTCAGACTGAGCAAAAACGACATGGTGTAGATTTACTCACCTACGGTCAAAAATAAATGGAAGCCTTTCCGCCTAATATAAAGCAGTCTGTTTTTGCACAATAAACCTCACAAAAGTGAGGTTTATTGTTATGGGCTGGAAAGATGATCTGCAAGATGCGTGTTTTCGTGGTGTACATTTTGAATGTACGACTACCAATGAAGCTGGCTCTAAATCACTAGCGATCAAGCAAGCACCATATTCAAATAAAGCTTCAGTCGAAGACATGGGCAACAATCCTCTTAAAATCAATATTGAGGCGGTTTTTGCTGGTGAAAACTATAAAACAGAGATGGATGCACTTTGGGCAGCACTCGTAGCAACTGGATCAGGTGAACTGATTCATCCGATTCATGGTGTGATGCAAGTCCATGCTGAGAATTACAATATTGTGCATGGCGCTGAAGACGTTGATAGCTGCAAAATCTCGATTGATTTTATTCAAGCTGAAGACAAAGAACGTCCTTTATTTATTCCCGTTTCTACACCTACCTCCATCGATACTGGTGCAATTTCAGATACTCCAGCGTCTGCTTTGGAAGCCGCACTTGAAAAGCTAGAAAAAGCTGACCCAAACAAGTTTTTTAATGTCGTCAACAATATTCAAAATGGTGTAGATACAGCACGTCAGTACCTTGGCATGGTGAAAAATACTATTGAGTCAGCATTATCGCCTGTCGATGCAATTGTTGGTCTTGTTGATGATGTCACACGTTTGGCGACCTTTAATACCAATATTTCAGCGATTTCAAAATGGCGAGATCTGTTTAAGCGTGTACAGCGTTTTGAAATGCTTTTTCAAAATGATGATGATTTGCCAGAACTCAAGCAAACATGGCGAGCAACTCAAATTGCCAGTACGGTTGCGATCACTCAACAAGTTGTAGCTTCAGTACGCAAGGAAATGTCTGAAAATAAGCAAGTCAGCTTTACACCAGTTGACCTTGCGATTATCCGCCAACAAAGCCGCATTAAGATTCAACAAGCCATTAAGACTGAGCGTAAACAGGCTGCTGAATCAACAAATACAGGTTTGGGGCTTGGCTTTGAAGCCGTGCATCAAATTGAGGTTTTTAGGGATGTTGCTGACCAGATTCACTTGCAGATTCAAGAACTGATTGAAGTACGTCCACCGATTACCAAGACCACAATTTTAGTGCCTTGCACCTTGCATTATTTGGCTCATTCGCTCTATGGCGACATGGATCGTGCTGAAGAAATCCGTCGTTTAAATCCTGATTTGATTAATCCAGCAGTACTTCAGATCGGCATGGAGTTGACAGTCTATGCAAGATAATTCAGGCAAAGCGATTCGGCTGGTGATTGGTGATATTGAAATCAATACTTGGGACAATGTCAGTTGTGACAGTCAGATCGATACTCCAGCCGATAGCTGGAATTTAACTTTATTTCGCCAAGGCGGTCAGGCATTGCCTGACAGCGTACAAGGTGCTGCAAAAGTCCAGCTCTTTTATGGTGATGAGGTTGTTTTAACAGGTATTGCTGACCGTATTTCTGAAGCGGTCAATCGTGATGGTTATGGTCTTGAAATTTCTGGCCGCGATTTAGCTGGTCAATTGATTGATTGTTCAGTCCCTATTTTCAATGGTCGTCAAGTCACTTTAGAAGAGTTATTAAAGCAATATGTATTGGCTGGTGACTTTGGATCAATCATTCATGATGTGCGTATCCAAAATAATAGCTGGCTGAAGAATAAAGTATCTGTCGAGCCAAGCGAGGCGCTTTGGGATGCGATTATTAAAGCAGCTCAGGTCACTGGCCAGCATGTTTGGTTTGAGCCAGATGGTACGCTCAGCATTGGTGATCCGTTTGCAAACCCCTATCAGGTGCAAGAGTCATTGCGCTTGATTAAGCCACTTAATAACGAAAATAACGTGCTTAGTCTTCAGTATGACAATGATGTGTCTAATGTTTTTACTGATCTAAAGATATTGAGCCAAGACTCCGATGCGCAAAGCCTACTAGCACAAACCACAGCGCAAACTCAGTACAAATTTAATCGACTCAAAATCATTACTTTGGGTGATGTTGAAACACAAGCTGAAGCTGAAGCCGCACTTCTAAAAATCAAAAAAGATAACGATCTGGAAGCCTATAGCCTCACTGCAACTGTGAATGATTGGGTTATCGATGGCAAGGTTTGGCGTGCTGGCTGGTATGTGAATCTTGAGACTAATGCATTAAGTCGTGCCACAGCAAAGTGGGCGGTTCATGGCCGTACTTTGAAGCTGTCACGTGCTGAAGGGAAAACCACGCGCTTAAACCTCAAACGCCAAGGCGATTGGGCGCAACCACTGATCTATAAAGAACAACAACCCAAAAAAAGACGCAGCAAGAAATCCAAGGCAACAACTCAGGGAGAACAGCAATGATCACCGCTGCCTCGATTAGAAAAGCTCTTGGTCAATTGCGCTTCCCAATCTTGGGAATTATTGCACGTGGCAGTTCTAAGTTACTGCAAGTCAAAGGCTTAACTGATGAAACACTCAATGAAGTTGAACTCATTCAACAAGTCGGCTTCAGCTCATACATCCCAGAAGATGCAAAAGTTGTTGTGATTCCGCTTCAGGGAAAAACCGCTAAATCAGTCGTTATCGCAACCACTGGAGGTGCAGTGCTTGTCAACGTGGCTGAAGGCGAAACTTGTGTCTATGACCAGTTTGGCCATCAAGTCTTGCTACATGAAAACGGCATAAAAATGGTTGGCAACGTTGAAATCGTTGGAGGCGGTTTGACTGTTGAGAAGGACATTAAATCAAAAGCTGAGATCACAGACAAAACAAGCTCAATGCAAGCAATGCGTGATGCATATAACCCACATACACATGGCAGCAGTCCACCGCCATCTGAACCAATGGAGTGATGAACATGGGCAATATTAATTTAGAAACAAAAGACTATGTCCTGAGTAGTCTCAATGATGCATTTGGTGATGATGTCATTCAATCCGTTTATTTTCGCTTGAATATGCGTCGTCGTCGTTATTGGGCAAATCCAAATAAAGGTAGTCGTTTTTTTACTCTGCGTCGCTCTAAAGATGTGCCTCGTATGCTGCAAACAGTACGACAGTATGCTGAAGAAGCCTTAGAAGACTTAGTCCCTGAGCGCCTACAATCACTTATAGTCTCGGCAACTCAAACAGTTAAAAGTCGAGTCGATTTAAATATTGAAATTATACGATTAACTGGTGAAAAGCAGACAATTCCTTATTTTGTGGCTGTAGGTGGTTGATATGGCTTATCCAATTAAAGACTTTGAACAGATTCGTAATCTGATCATCCAAGAAATCCGAAATTCAACGGGTATCACAGCACCAGATGACTCTGATGCCGCGATTCGCGCTGATGGCGAAGCCTCAGTGGTTGAAGGCTTGTATCATCATCAAATCTATATACAGAAGCAGCTTTTTGTTGAAACAGCAGACGAGCCTTACCTTTATATTCATGCTGAAGTGTTGGGTGTGCCTCGTTTGGGCGGTTCGCAAGCTTCAGGACAAATAACAGCTTCATCTAATATCACCTTAACCATTCAAGCTGGCAGCAAGTTGACTGATGGTAAAGGTCATTTCTGGCTTGTCGTAGCAACAACAGAGTTATCAGCCAATACACCAAAAACAATCGAAGTTGTGGCTGAGCAGATTGGTGCAAGCTGGAACTTTTCAGGCTCATTATTATGGGTGAGTCCACA